>CAZPIM010000033.1:10664-27512 GCA_964586385.1 uncultured Anaerolineaceae bacterium | reverse complement strand
ACCATCGTGCCAGCAGTCCCTGCCCCTAAAATAACAATTTTTTTCATTTAATCCCTCCCTAGAGATTTTGTGTAAGGCTTGCAATTTTTTGTAAACGATCAAGAAAAGCACTGCGTTCTACCAGAATGCTCTCAACGGCAAAAGCAGCCGCCTGTGGTTGATCCACTAAATGAGTCATTTGATCCTCTGAAAAGGCAGGAATCTCAGCAAGAGCATCCATTAATTCCTTTGGATCCAAATTGTGCTTCCTGGCTAACTTCTGGCAATTTTCATTCATTTGTGGGCTTTCTATTGCCTGATCTAAAAATTGACCGGAAAGAAACATTCCCTGGGTCACATTCTGATTAATGATCGGTGCGCCAAAATACTTCAACCCGGCGTGGCATACAAACATTTGGTCTGAATCTGATTTTAGAGACATGAATGATTTCCAGGATGCCTGACATGCGTCCAAACCGGTATCCGTAGATTGAATTAATTTACAAAATCTACTTTGTTTACTTACCGTTGTCACAGCTTCTCCATTTTGATTAATAACCAGGGCATTTGTTTTACTGACTGACGAGAATAAATTTTGGATGGTCTGAACACAATGAACAGGAAAACTACCATCTGATTCCGGTTCATCTGGCAATGAAATGCCATTCAACATTCTTTCGACTTCAGATTGAGAAAAGCGCCACTGGTTTCCAATTTTTATACCTTTAAGACGGCCATCCTGTAACATCCGGTAAACCGTAATGCGATCGACTTTAAATAAATTTTGAACTTGTTTGGTGGTAAGAAAGTTTTCCATGAAGCCAATTCCGTTATAATATGTTATATCTTGTTATATATTGATATAATAATTTTTTGTGCATCTTTTCACAAGTGACAAATGTCACAATCTGAAAAGTTATTTTTTTTGAAACGAAATAAAAACAAATTAATGAGGTTAAATGAAGAAAAAGTCGCTGTAAGTATTGAATTGCAGCGACTTTTTCTTTTTTAAAAGAGGATTAATGCGATTTTTCTATGAAACTGCGCAGGTCTTTTGACATTTGGAGTAATGAAGTTTTTTGAATATACATCATGTGACCTGAATGAAAATATTTCATCTCAATATTTGACAGAACACTTTCCGGTAGATCAAGATGGTCGAATGTGTATTCTGTAGCGAAGAATGGCGTAGCGAGATCAAAATAACCGTTAAAAACCATTACCCTCATATTTGGATTAGATTGAAAAGCAATGCGTAATTGCTCCGCCGTATTCACATATTGGTTTTGATAATCATCATACTTCCATGATGTGTAGAGATTTGACAGGATCTCATACAAACGATCGTTTTCATAATTCAAATCCCGACGAACATAGTCATTAAGCATGGATGAATATGGCCCTAAAATTGCTGTATAGGAAGGGTCAGATTCATGAAATTCTCCAGCGGCGTCCCTGTCAAAACCGGTGAAACGGCTGTCCAATCGACCTATTGTTTTTCCTTCACTACGAAGGAGCTCTTTTACAAAGCGGTGAATATTAATTCTCAGCCCAGTTTGTTGTACATATTCCGGTGATAATCCGGTAAAGTCTGCTACTTTTTTCGCAATACGCAAAGACTCTTTTGGATCCAATTTATTGCCCAACATAAGCGCCTGGCTGTATTCCGTTTTGGCGAAATCTTTTACTTTTTGGATGGTTCCAGGAAAATCATTCTGGTAGGATGTTTTTAATTTCTGATGATACCAGGCTGTAGCTGTATAGGTAGGCAAAAATAGTACAAATGGCAGGTCATTGCCCGGTGAAAATTCAGCCGTAATAAAATTTAATATGGAAGACACAAGCATAATCCCATTCAAATACATGCCAAATCGACTTTGAAGGTACTCGGAAAGCCCTGCTGCCCTTGTCGTACCGTAACTTTCTCCGATCAGATATTTCGGTGAAGCCCATTTTTTATTTCTCGTAACCCACAGTCGTATGAACTCAGCTACGGATTGAATATCAGTTTTTACCCCATGGAATTGATCCGGTTTTTCTTTTGGTACAGCACGGCTATATCCGGTACTGACAGGGTCGATAAAAACCAAATCAGAATGGGTTAACAAAGTGCAATCATTATCGATGAGTTTATACGGCGGAGGGAGTGCCAAACCTTCTTCATCCATTAATACTCGTTTGGGTCCGAGCAATCCCAGGTGCATCCAAACCGATGATGAACCCGGGCCACCATTAAAAGAAAAAGTCACCGGTCTTGGCGATGAGTTAAGTGGATTGTTCAGGACATAAGCAATATAAAAAATCGTTGCTTTGGGTTTATCCCCGGTTTCAAAATCCTCTTCTTTTAAAAGGATGGTTCCGGCTGTAGCTGTGTAATTATAGGTAATGCCATTTACAACCATCATGTGTTGCGTTTCAGAAATTGATTCCGTCACAGGTTGTTTTATTTCTTCCGGTGTTTTTACTGGATTCAAATTATCCACAAAGGCCTCCAATGATATCAATTCCATCTATTTTACATCAGGCAAACAGTTCTTTATGTATCATGTAAAATAGGAAATAAACTCTTGCAAAAACTAATAAACGGAACACAAATCTAATGATTCATTTACGTTCGATAAAATATCAAATAAAAGAATCGATGCCAGAAGGTTATCCGTTTTGCCTGGATGTGATCAAAAATTTTTCAGACCTAACCTTTATAAATCCTGTAACCTTTTTGGTGGGTGAAAATGGTTCCGGCAAGTCAACTCTCCTTGAAAGTATCGCCGTTGCGTCCAATGCGATTACTGTAGGCAGTATCCATACTGGCCAGGATAAATCACTTGATTCCATTCGAAATTTTTCCAAATATTTGAAACTGATCTGGAATCAAAATACGCACAAAGGATTTTTCCTGAGAGCAGAGGACTTCTTTGGATACACACGAAGATTGGCTGAAACAAAGGAGAATATTCAAAAGGAGATTCACGCCATTCAATCCCAATATGAAAAGCGCTCGGCTTATGCCAAAGAATTAGCTGAATCCCCTCACAAAAGAGATTTATATGAACTCGAACAAAGATACGGAAATCAAATTGAAGAGGCTTCTCATGGTGAAAGTTTTCTTCGGTTTTTTCAAGCCCGTTTTATTCCAAATGGGTTGTATCTTCTGGATGAGCCGGAAGCCGCGTTATCACCAATCAGTCAATTAGCATTTATTGCCATCCTTAAGGAAATGGTTTCCAAAGACGCGCAATTTATCATCGCAACGCATGCTCCAATTTTAATGGCATTTCCGGGTGCGGTAATTTTAAACTTTGATGAAAATCCAATAAAACCTGTTTCATTTCATGATGTAAAACATGTTGAAATAATGAAAGCATTTCTCGACAACCCACAAAGTTTCCTTAGACACCTATAGGAAAGAATCAACCTGCTTGTGTTCAAATAAACCAATCAATAAGAGTAACCCATCAATTGATGCGGTGTTATTGCTCTCGTTATTCGTGTTTTTTTTTACCGAATTTGAATTTTTTATGGTATATATCAATCAGTTAATAATCGCTTTTTCTCAAATTACCTGGCAGTTTTCAAACAATTTTTTATCGGAAAAATTCTTTTATTGGAGATAAATAATGGGTGCAGTTTTACAAAATGCCAAGACGAATTTAAAAATAAAGACCAGAAGTCGAAATTATTTGATTTATATGATGATATTTATGGGTCTGGTGGCTATTATGGACCAATATCTTTCAACCATCAAGACCACAGCCCTGCCTTATATTCTTGAAGAATACTCGATAGAAGCATCCAGTTTTTCCTACATGGAAGCTTTATTCCTGGCGTTTACCTTTCTCATATTTTTACTAAATGGTCTGAATGACATCATCGGACGAAAGTTATCTATTTTAATTCTGATCCTGATCATGGGAATTGCCGCTTTCGGAATTCTTTATTTCACACCAAATATCTATATGTTTATGGCATTTTATACGCTGGCTATCTTTGCCACAGTTTCCAATATGTGGACAATTCCTGTCAGTGAAGAATCGCCTGCTCAAAAAAGAGCGAAATATATTGCGGTTGTATATATTATTGGCTTGATACCCTTACAGGCATTACTTCCACCATTAATCATCAACACTCTGGGGTTGTCCTGGAAATGGATGTATGGTGTGATGTTCATTTTCATGATTCCGTTATTGGTTCTTTGGGCATTCATGAAAGAAACCAGCCGATATGAATTAATTAAAACGGAACGAAAAAACGGCACCAGAAAAAACCATTGGTTTGGAATTGGCGTCATTGACCGTCAGGATATTCGTTACATCGCCATATCGGCTACCATCTGGTTAGCCTGGTTGACCTACCAATTTTTCTACTTCTGGGCAGGGTACTATTTTATGACGGTAAAAGGTTTTACCCTTGGAAATTGGTCAATCGTCCTTTTAATTTCACTGCTTTTGGCGATGGGGGGCGGCTTTTTAAGCGGTTGGATAATGGATAAAATCGGACGAAAACCAGCTCTCATTTTAGGTTGCATAGGTCTGGCGTTGACTTTGGTTTTAATGGGATTTGGCCAAGGCATTTTACTCCCAATCGCTGCCGCATTGACAGGGTTCTTCACATCTTTCACTTACACCTGGATTGTAGTTTACATTCCGGAAGTTTTTCCGACTGAGAGACGTGGCGCTTGTATGGGTTGGACGACTACGATTGCCAGAATTTCGTATGTCATTGGACCTTTATTAACCGGTTATTTATTGAGCGTATTCCCAACCATGGAATGGTTCTGGGTGATCGGCGGAGTGGTGATACTCATTCCGATTGCCATTATTATGCTGTTCAATCCATCGGAAACGAAGAAACTGGAATTGGAAGAAATCGAAACCGGTCGGGCATAAGGTGTAAATTATTTACTGTAGCCGGCAATCATCAAAGGTTGCCGGTTTTTTACCTGCTTAAGCATAGGATCACTTTTACTTTTGATCCCACGAATCAATCTGGTGAGATTGACTTTCAAATATCAATTCTATCTGTTGATAATTTGATTTAATTTCATCCTGCGGAAAACCAAAAAATGTCCAAAAAACTGTTTTCGACTGATCCACAACAAGTACCATGGAAATTGCAGGCTCCTTTTGGGCATAAAAGCGTGATCGCCAACCCCGTGTTGATCCCGGGTCGGCTTTTAGAAGAGAGAATTCCGATTGATCATGTATGGATCCAACTTGAATTTTGCATGGCTGCTCCGTCGATGCATAAATGATCCCATTGCTCTGCGGTAATAACTGATACGGTCCATCTTCAAATAACCAATGCAATCGGAAATGATGAACTGCGCTTCCGATTAACTGGTCTAATATTAACCATCGATTCTCACCAAGAGAAATAACTTTTCTGCTGTGATCAACCGCATCTTTCAAACGACGATAGCCATCATGAGATCCCTTCCAAACTCGAATCCCATTTTCGTTTTGCTCGAATTCCCCTTTACCTTTTGCCCAATCACCCCAGGTGATGCGACTCAATCGATGCATTTGATCCTGATGATCAACGCTGACGGTATTATGAACATCCGTACCAGATAATCCATTTTGCCAGGGAGCTTTTCCGTTGTACAGATAGGTGCCTGCATCACACGCGATATTTTTTCCAAACCAAAACAAATCGACGTGCATTTGATCTGCGTGCGAAGGTCGTGATTGAAAATTGACACAGCGGATAGTGGCAAAACTATTATTCGAATCAATCCGAAACATGCCAGAATCAGGGAATTGACTTCTCATAATTGGCGGATTTTCTTCTTTTTCTGATGTAAGTGCTTCTTTACCAAAAAACCAGAACAAATCTTCATCCCAGGGACCCGAATCGAATAACCGTTTTCCATGAATTAAATAATAACCAACCTGTACTAATGGACGGAAGTCGGAATAATCACAATTATTGAGAGGTAAAATCAAAGCGCCATCATTTGAGCCAAAAAAAGAAAGTTGACCGGAATCTTTATCCATCAACTGGTAAATCATATCCACAGATTTGGCGAAAGTCAGACGCAGGAGATCTGAAAACGGATTTCCAGTTCGATCCCCTAATCGAATAGCCAAGAGATAGATATGCAAAACAAAACGCTGGTAATTTAAGGAATACATTGCATAACCACCATCTGCCAGAAATTGATTTGACACTTCTTTTTCCAGGATTGCCCGACCGATTGTTTTATATTTTTCTGCTTGCTTCAATTCCGGGAATAGCAATCCCACCAGCCATAATCCGAACCCTTCACTAATCGTATGGTTACTTCTGGTCGAGATGGCAAAATCCAAATTTTGAAAAATTCTTTGTGCATGGGCTGCGATAAACAAGGTGAAACGGGAAATTCTTTCATCGCTGGAGGAGGTAGAATGAATAAAAGTGAAATAACCAAAACAAGCTGCCATCATTCTTAATGCTACTTCCTGACCATCCTTCCAATTTGGACCCAATCCGGGTGGATTTTTTTCCATCCAATCTTCGATGCATGTCCAAAATGCTTGTGGATAACGGTCATCCTGATCAGCAACAAAAGCACGGACCAGGTCGAACACCCAGCCAAAACGATTGATTTCCCAGACGAATTTAATGTCCGATTCGCCATAATCTGGGATTTGTGACCAGTGATTACTTGTGTCATACTTAATTTCTGAGAAAGGATCTTTCAACCAATCTGGAGGAAACCCAAGCGTTTGATGCTCGTTACTAAAAGACCGCACCTGCCCTTGCATAAACCGGTCTGAACTATGGATTGATTCATTTTTATCCCAGGGAATAGCTTCAGGGTAGTGAATATTGTAAATTGGAAGGATTGTTGTTAAAGCATTCTTTTTCCAAACTGCATATTCTTTCTCGTCATACGGAATGTCAGGTTTAATTCGATCGACAATTTGATATTTTTCCCAGGCAAATGACGGTATTTGGATTTTTAATAATCCAAAAGATTTGCGAAAGCTATACGCAGCCCGATATAAAATCCAATTCATTCCCATGGACTCACTAAGGGATTTTAATGCCTTTAGCTTAGCGAACATTTTCTTTTCGCCGTGAGATCCGACTGATGATGAACCATAAAACAGGTAAGCCGATGACAATCAGCGCTGGGAAAAACCGGATATGGTTAAACCAACCCCATAAAAGGAATATTCCCAGAATAGTAAAGAAATAAAAAATAAAATTAACAAGGATCGGATTCATTCCATACGTCACCCAACGCTGATATAAATGGCTTCTGTGTGCATCCAGTAATTTTTCATGTTTTATTAACCGACGGCCAAATGTTACGCCTGTATCCAAAATAAACGCCCACATCATAACCACGCCAACTAGTACCGCATCACCACCTTTGTCGACGGACAAGAGAGGTAAAACCGCGAAGGTATAACCCAAAAAAGTACTGGCTACATCTCCCATGAATATACGTGCCGGAGGCCAATTATGGACAAGAAATCCCAGGCTGCTCGAGGCAATCGCAAAGGAAATCCAGAATACGAATTCATTCGGTAAGCCTTTGCTATAGGAAGAGATCCACATCCATCCCAACCCGGTAAGCACTGCCACACCACCTGAAAAACCGTCCAGACCATCCATAAAATTATAGGCATTGGTTAAACCGACAATCCACAATAAAGTCAGTGGAATTCCGATCACACCGATATAAAATTCTCCAATCAGCGGAATGGTCAGATAACGGAAATAACCCAAAGCAATGATTGTGATCACAGCCACAGAACCCTGCACTAAAAACCGAATTTTGGGAGATAAGGAATGAACGTCATCCCTCCATCCAAACCAGGCGATCACCGATGCCATTGATAGATAAATCATGCTATTCGCCCATTCGTTTTTGATGATGGCATAAATCAGGACTGCGATTATTGTAAATACGACAATCACCAGACCGCCACCCCGTGGTATGGGAATGGAATGAACACTTCGATCATTGGGAATGTCATAAATCTTACTTTTTTTCAACCAATTTCTTAGCTGGCCTACCCCAATTATCGAGAGAATCGTGACGAATAGAAAGACAAGAATTAATTTAATCATTTTGCATCAAAAGGTATTTTAATTCTAACGCAATTCCATTTTCGAAAGATAGCGGTTGATATTGAAAATCCTGTCTGGCTTCTGCATAGGAAAAATCTTTGTTTTCATTTAACCGTAAAACTTGCTCGGACTTGATTGGAAACGGTAAATGGATTTTTTCAAAAAAAGATAGCACTCGCACTGCCATTTTGGCTGAAAAATGTATTTTTTTTAATTTTTTGCTCAATTGATGGGCAATAATATCAATCATTTGATTATATGTAAGTGCCTGTTGACCTGCGATGTTGTAACTTTTATTGATTGTCCCATCAGAAGCCAAAACGGAAAGAATTGCCTTTGAAACATCATCTACAAAAACCGGTTGCTGAAAATATGAACCATCACCCAAAACCGGAATGAGCGGATATTTCTTTATAAATTGGATAAGTCGCCAAATATTCCTGTCGCGCGGGCTTCCGTAGATCATAGTCGGCCGGAGTATGGTATACGACAGGTTGCTGTCGTGTATTTCTTCCTCAGCTGCTAAACGAACCTGTTTACTGTCGGCATTTAGCCTGGTAAAAACAGCGGTCGTACTTATAAAAACAGAACGTTTAATTCCGGCGGATTGTGCAGCTGAAATAATATTTCCTGCATGACCAAAGCCTAGTGAGGCGATATTAACCAATCCCTGGCAACCCTTCATTGCGTCTATCAGAGAAGTTTCGTCACTCAGATCTCCATTTATCCATTCAATATCGAGGTCTCGCAATGAACTTCGGTCACTTCCCGGTCGAACCAGACATTTTACTTGAAACCCACTTTGGATCAATAAAGGAACAGTATGCGACCCTGTAAAACCTGTTGCACCGGTAACAATCAATTTCATTGCTGCACCAGTTTTTCAAAAAGATGAAGGGTCTCTGCTAATTTTTCCCGACGGTCCAGATGTTGGACTAAATATTCACGAGCGTTTCTACCCATCTCCATCAGACGTTCAGGATTCTGGGAGAGATGCAACACCGTTTTTGCGAGTGCGGCAGCGTCCCCGGGTTGAACAAACACACCTCCATCTGCTTCCTCGATTACATGCCGGATCACACCATCAATCACCAACACAGTCGCTTTACCGGCTGCCATATAATCAAAGACTTTGTTGGGATAAGTGGTGCGAAACATTGCGACATCCTGCAAAATTGCCAGACAGACATCCGCTGCTGCCAGGACTTCCGGCATTTCTTTTTTGGGAGTCACTCCGGCAAATCGGATATTCGTAAGCCCCAGACGCATGGCTTCATTAATCAGATTTGTTTTTTCTTTACCATCCCCGAATAAAACGAATAGAATATTTGGTTCATTTTTTAGAAGATTGGCAGCGTTGATAATGGTATAAATATCGTTTGCCTGGCCCAAGGCACCGGCGTAAAGCACAATAAATTTATCATTCAGGTCATATCGATCACGGATTGCCTGACCGCTTTTTTGAGGTGAAAACATTTCGATATCTGTACCATAGGGGATATAACTGATTTTGTGAGCCAGGACATTTTTTTGTTGAATATATTCTGCATAAGCAGGCGAATTGACGAGGATATGGGTTGCACGGGCATAAAGAAATTTTTCCAGCCATCTTGCCATTCTTATCAGAAGCGGATTTTTGAATACACCCATACTAACAATAAATTCCGGCCATAAATCCCTTATTTCCAACAGGAAGGGTTTACGGCGTAAAAAAGCAACAAACCAAGCTGAAACTGCTTGAAAAATCGGTGGTGATGTACCCATAACGAGGTCCACGTCTTTTACTTTTAATGCGACCCAGATTGAACTGAACATGAAGCTAAAAAAGGATATGATTCGCCAAAAGTAGCTGCGATGTAACGCCGGGACAATATAAGCCCGAATAACGCGAATTCCATTGATGTTTTGTTCAATACTAATTCCTTTGTGTGAAACAGTCTTTAGTCCGGTTTGGTAGTTTAGATCACTAGCAACAATCACCAGTTCATGTCCCAATGACTTTAAAAATTGGGCAAACTCAAAGTGGCGGGTATGGCCTGGTTCATCCGGAGAAACAAATGCCTGGTTGATTAATAATATTTTCATCAATCATTTCTACTGTAAGAATTTGGTATTGATTGGCTAATTATAGTATGAAGTGAGGCATTACCGAAATGAAGTTGCCAGGATATTGACTTAGGCACGTGCTGTTGGGATTTAAATATTCGTATAGGAAACCTGATGAATTTTTGCTATGATATCTTTATCTGCTTTTTTTCCCCCATTTGAACTGAGCAAACATGTTACCCACACAATTTTTGGAAAAAAAATATTCTTTTTTATCCAATGACCAGTTAGATATTTTTATGGAATTGCGCAACATCATTGCAACCATCAAACCGGATGTCACTGAAGAACCAACTCGAAACAGTGTCACTTATTACGATTCAAAAAAAGGTGGGCACGTAAGTGCAGGCGTGTGTGCAGTTGTTTTCTGTGAAAACCACATTGAAGTACACTTCATTCATGGCACTTTTTTACCAGATCCGCAGCAATTATTGCAAGGTATAAGAAAATATAAACGGTTTTTGAAAATTGAAAAATATGATTCCGCTCCCTGGGAAGCAATCAGGGATTTGATCTTAGCTTCCAGTCAATTCGATCCATATACTCTGTCCTTTAAAGCAGAATAGTTCATCGAACTACACACCTTTAGGACGTTCTTTTTTGATTCAGGAATTTTCCAGTTCTTCCCACCGTTGAAAAGCATTGGTAAGTTCGGAGTCTAATTCTTTGAGACGTGCCATTACCGCCGCTATCGTTTCACTGTCTTGTTGATAAAATGTGGAATCTGCTGTTTTCAGGCTTAATTGGTTCTGCTCATTTTCCAATGCCTCAATTTTGGCAGGTAGTTCAGATAATTCGCGGGTACGCGCTTCTAATTCCCTTTTTTCTTTATAGGAGAGTTGATTCTTTTTTTCCAGTTGCGAACTCGTCTGTTGAATATTCTGTGTTTGTGTTTTGTTCAGAGCACTAGCAGGTTTTTGCGTAGTTTCGGATATGGAAACCTGTTGTTTCCAATCATCGTATCCACCCACATATTCAGCAACCTTACCATTTCCTTCCATCACAATAATGCTGGTCACAAGATTATTCAAGAACGCGCGATCATGACTGACTAAAATCAATGTGCCTTCAAAATCCAGCAAAAGATCCTCTAGGATCTCGAGCGTGTCAATATCCAGGTCATTGGTCGGTTCATCCATTACTAACAGGTTGGTTGATTGGGTAAATAAACGGGCTAATAAAAGCCGGTTGCGTTCTCCGCCAGATAGAGCACTTATTGGAGCATTTACCCTGTCTTTGGAGAACAAAAAATCTTCCAGATAACCATAAATATTTCGATTCTTTCCATTAATGGTTACAACATCCCGACCCTGACCGACATTATCCAGAATAGATTGATCCTCATTTAATTGGGATCGCAATTGGTCAAAATAGGCAATTTCCAGATTAGTACCCAAACGGATTTCACCTTGTTGCGGTTCTAATTCTCCCAATAAAATTTTTATTAAGGTCGTTTTCCCTGAACCGTTCGGTCCAACAATTCCAACCTTATCCCCCCGACGGATAACAGTTGAAAATTCATTCAGTATGATCTCATGGTCGTAAGCGTACTTAACCGAATCTGCTTCAATAACCAATTTGCCGGATTTTTGTTCATCTTGAATTTGTATTTTGATTTTTCCGGTTTGTTCTCTGCGTTCTTTGCGCATCTCCCGCAATTTTTTAAGCGCCCTTACTCTACCTTCATTTCTGGTTCGTCTTGCTTCAATACCCTGGCGAATCCACTGTTCTTCCTGGGCTAATTTTTTATCAAAAATAGCATTCTGTGCCGATTCAGCTTGCAGCATGGCTTCTTTTCGTTCGATAAAAATTTTATAATCACAATCCCAATCATAGAGCCTGCCCCTATCCAATTCGACAATGCGAGTTGCCATTTTTTGCAAAAATACCCGGTCGTGAGTGACAAAAACCAGCGTACCACCCCACCGCAAAAGGAAAGACTCCAACCATTGGATGGCATCAATATCCAAATGATTCGTCGGTTCGTCCAACAAGAGCACATCCGGTTCACTGACAAGCTCTCTGGCCAGTAATACGCGACGTTTCAAGCCTGCAGATAGTGTCTCAAATTGGGCATCCGCATTGAGTTGCATTCTGGAAATGACCTGATCGACCTGGATTTGATTCTGCCAGCTCTCCTGTCTATTTTTTTCATGCGCACTGAAACCGGAATTTACGAGTGAAAAAACTGACCCGCTCAAATCTGCAGGCACTTCCTGTGGCAAATATGCGGTTTTCAGGTTTTGAAGCCTGGCGATTTGTCCGGATTGAGAATCCAGATCTCCATTGATTAATTTTAGCAAAGATGACTTGCCGGCTCCATTCCTTCCCAGCAGACCGACTCTTTCACCTATTTCGATTTGCAGATTAACCTGGTCCAGCAATAAAGGGCCGCCAAATCCAAGATCAATATTTTTAAGACTGAATAATGCCATATCGTTTTCTCTTTTTCCGTTCGATACTATACTACAGAATAATAAAATATGCAGTGACAAAAAGATTTTTTCCGATATAATCCTTCGTGATTAAAGAATCCCATCCATCGTTTTAATTGGATTTTGTCAAATTTGAATATCCGGGGTATATGTGACACCTAAACGCGTAAAAATCATTACAGTTGGGATAATGTTAAGCCTGTTTCTGGCATCAATGGAGGGCACAGTTGTCGCAACTGCCATGCCAACCATTGTTGCACAATTGGGGGGATTATCCATTTATAGTTGGGTCTTTTCCATTTACATGCTGGCTTCGACCACCACAGTTCCAATTTATGGGAAACTATCCGACATTTTTGGACGTAAAAAACTCTACATAATCTCCATGGTTCTATTTTTGTCCGGATCCATCTTGTGTGGATTAGCCGGTAGTATGCAAGAGCTAATCGTTTTTCGCGCAATTCAGGGATTGGGAGCGGGCGGTGTATTGCCGATTGCATTAATCATTATTGGCGAAATTTTTAATGTTGAAGAACGGGCAAAAATGCAAGGATATTTCTCTGGCGTTTGGGGGGTCTCCTCGATTGTAGGTCCGCTAATTGGCGGTTTTATCGTCGATCAAATTTCATGGCATTGGGTCTTTTTGATCAACCTGTTTCCGGGTCTGATTGCAATGGCATTGGTTCTATTCGCCTGGAATAACCAGCCAAAATTTATAAAAAGAAAAGCTAAACTGGATTTTTCAGGCGCAGCTCTTTTGTCGATGAGTGCACTCAGTCTTTTACTGGGACTTAATCAAATAGGTTCCATCCAAAGTCTCTGGTTTATTGCTGCCTCTATCATTCTCTTTGTGATTCTGATGAATGTTGAAAATAAGGCAGAAGACCCGATTTTACCGTTACACATGTTCAGAGATAAACTTTTCGTCGTAGCAATTTTACATGGCGTCCTATCGGGTTGGGCTATGTTTGGTAGTATTTCCTATGTACCTTTATTTGTGCAAGCCGTGCTGGGGACTTCCGCCACACTCGCAGGGATTACATTAACGCCGATGTCACTCATCTGGACAATTTCCAGTATTATTGGAAGCTGGTTGTTATTACGCATGAGTTTCCGCAGTGTAGCATTAATTGGGAGCGTTTTTCTTACGGCAGGATGTTTTTTCTTAACGACGATTGATATGCAAAGTAAACAGCTTTTTGTTATGATCTATACGTCGTTAATGGGAATTGGCATGGGATTAACCATCCCTGTTTACCTGATATCCATACAAACTTTTGTTGCTAAACAAGATCTTGGCGTGGCAACATCCACCATTCAATTCAGTCGTAATATCGGCGGAACGCTAGGTGTTAGTATTTTGGGTGTAATTTTGAGCACACGATTATCGACCCTTCTGACACAAGCTGGTCAAAACGCCGAAACGGTATCCCTTAATAGCCTGATTCACTCTTTACCGGAAACCAGTGCTGCAATCAATGTTGCACTACAACAAGCATTAGGTACTTCCATGGCCAATATGTTTATTGCAAGCTTTATCGCGTCGATTTTAAGTCTCATTGCTGTATTTTTCACCCCGAAAGGTCGTTTAATAACACCCAAAAAGACGATATTACAAGAACCAAAAAAATATTTGGTAAAATAAACTGGTTATGAAAAAATCTATTTACAGAATTGCCTTATAAATGGCATATAAATTAGCAATATTTGATTTTGATGGCACATTAGCGGATACTTTTCCCTGGATTATCAATCTCTTTTCACACCTCGCAAAAGAACATCATTATGACAAAATTACCGACTCCCAATTGGAAGAATTTAAAAGTCAGGGAGTAAGGAAACTCATTCATAAATACAAATTTCCGATATGGAAGATACCCATCATTGCGAAGGATGTCCAAAAAAAAATGAGCGAAGATATTCATGAAATCTCGCTATTTGAAGATATTGAAAACGTCCTTAAAGATTTATCGAAAAACGGTGTACAACTGGCGCTGGTAAGTTCTAATGAAATCACCAATATTAAAAAAGTGTTAGGGGATGAGGTCGCCTCGCTTTTTTCCTTTTTTGAGTGTGGTGTTTCCATGTTTTCCAAACAATCAAAATTTAAGAAAATCGTCAAAGCCAGTGGAGTTCATGAAAATCAAGCCCTTTGTATTGGTGATGAAATCAGAGACATACAAGCGGCTCATAGAGCAAATATCCCTTTCGGAGCGGTCGCCTGGGGTTATACCAATATTGAAACTTTGATCACCTACCAACCGCAAGAAGTATTTCATTCTGTTTTTGACATTAACCGTGCCTTTCTTCCCCAAGAAACAATTTGATGTATCGACCAAAGATCAATTTCCAGCAACAATATGCTGCTTTTAATGAAAATATTTGCGATTTTGATTGTGGCCAAAAGTGTTTAGAATATAACCCGAGCGGCAAGCCTTTTTGCTGTGATATTTGTGAAGCTATTCCAACAGCTTACGATCAGGAATGGAATTATTTACAAAAGCATACAGATTTGTGGCATGCTTGGGACCAAAACGATTGCAGTAAAAACAAACCGAATCAAAAAAATATCGAAAAAGATCTGGTCGATTATCAGATATTAATTGCCTGTAAAGGACCGGCTGATTGCATCAGAAATTTCAGAGCAGTCAGTTGCCGGCAGTTCCCATTTTTTCCTTATATCACGCATGATTTTCGTTTCCTGGGAATGGCGTATGAATGGCATTTTGAATCCAAATGTTGGGTGATAAATCATCTTCATCTGGTGAGGAATGAATACCGGAAGCAATTTATTGTTTTTTATGATCAGCTTTTTTCTATTTGGCCAGATGATATGGAAAGTTACGCATCGCTTTCTGACCAAATGCGGATAGCATTTATTGAGAGAAAAAAAAGAATTCCGATTTTACACAGAAATGGGCATTCTTATTTATTAAGCCCAAAGAACGAAAAACTAGAAAAAGTTGACCCAAATAAATATCAAAAATACGGTGTTTACAAACACGAAATATCGTAGACCTTTTCATTTTTCTTGAAGTAAGTCAAATTTTTTATTAATATTTACCTATCAATGGGAAAAAATATGATTTGATTTACCAGGATAGTTGAAAGAGGTTTGTAATGGATTCATTAACGAAAGCACGTGATACGCAATTAAAAAATATCGAAAATAAGACCGGTAAAGGCATTGATGAATTAAGATCGATCATCAATCAAAGTGGCTTGACTAAACATGGCGAAATACGCAGCATGTTAATCGAAAAATTTGGCCTGGGATACGGTGATGCAAACTCTCTGGTTCATTTTGCTCTTGAAACAGATGGGCAAACCGCTGCGGAGGCTTCTAATTCATCCATTGAGGATCTGGTTAGTGAAATTTATTCCGGCCCCAAAGCAAATTTCCGGGCGTTGCATGATCATTTGATGCATATTATTCATGGTTTTGGGGAGTTTGAAATAGCACCGAAAAAAGGTTATCTCAGTCTTAGGCGCAAGAAACAATTCATTATGATTGGCCCTGCTTCAAACACCCGTTTTGAATTGGGATTGAATATTAAAGATCTGGAAGAAAACCCTAGAATCAAACCTCAACCAAAGGGAAGTATGTGTGACGTCAAAATCGTTGTGAATACAATTGAAGAAGTCGACCAAACATTGATTGACTGGATGAAAAAAGCTTATGTAAGTGCTGGCTGAAAAATATTCGTTTTTGCCACATCATAATCATTTCTAAGTTGTCAACTTCTTCACGCCAGGTTAGTCTATTATGAGCGAGGGGGCATTTCTAAAATTTAATTCATAAATCAGGCGGGTCAACCCGCCTGATTTTTCTTTTTCCGACCTATAAAAAATATCTTTTTTATAAATTTTTCACACAGAAATCAATTATCTACTAAAATACCTGAATGCATATTCATCAGACAAAAACCTCCCTTATTAGCAGAGGATACACATTTGCATTTATCAGTGCTTTTTTTCTTTCGACCACCGCGATTTTTATCCGCTATTTAACCCAAACCTACCAATTACCCGCCTTAGTACTTGCATTTTGGAGGGACGTTTTTGTTACTGTTTCACTATTCCCGGTACTGTTTATTTTTCGACCAAAATTATTGAAAATTTCAAAAGAGAGCATTTTGTATTTAATTGCCTATGGATTTGTTCTGGCAATTTTTAATGCTTTGTGGACTTTGTCGGTTGCATTAAATGGCGCAGCAATCGCCACCGTGCTGGTGTATTGTTCTGCAGGATTCACGGCATTACT
>CAZPIM010000033.1:2442-10564 GCA_964586385.1 uncultured Anaerolineaceae bacterium | reverse complement strand
TTATTTTTACTTGCAGCTGTTCCGACAGTAGCCGGGTTTGGATTTTATAATTTATCTCTCAGTCACCTGCCGTCCAGTGTCGCGAATCTGATTCTCACCCTGGAACCTGCTTTCACTGCCGTTACTGCTTTTATCTTGCTCGGTGAACGTTTTACAGGCATACAGATACTTGGTAGTTTGATTACTCTTGCGGGTGTTGTTTTCTTACGCATTTATGAAAATATTCAAATCATGAAGTCTGAAAATATGGTGACCTCTATTTCATAGCCTTTGTTGAACTTATAAAACAAATCAAAACTTCGGATTGACTTAAAAATAAAGTTTGGGATGACATAAAAAAATGATAGAACTACAATGGTATCAATACATTTTCATAGGAATGGCTGCAATTGCAGCTGGATTTATTAATGCAGTCGCAGGTGGAGGAACCTTAATCACCTTTCCCGTTTTGACCGCAGTCGGCTTACCTGCAATTATGGCAAACGTCACAAACACAGTTGCGCTCTGCCCCGGATATCTTGGCGCAACGATCGCACAAAGAAATGATTTGCTTTCACAGAAAAAACGATTATTGTTGTTGATACCGGTTTCAGTTATTGGCGGAATTGTGGGCGGCATTTTGTTACTCAACTCCGGTGAAAAATTATTTCGTGATCTGGTACCATTTTTAATCCTGATGGCTTCCTTATTATTAGCAATTGGGGAACCGTTGAAGAAATGGTTAAATCGTAGAAATAAGAACCAGGTGTCATCAGATTTCATTAGCATCTGGGCACTTGTGCCTGTTGGTTTGGCAGCGATTTATGGGGGGTATTTTGGTGCGGGATTAAGCGTGATCGTTCTGGCAGTCCTGGGATTGGTACTGCACGATTCATTGACTAAATTAAATGCACTTAAACAAGCCATTGCTTTTAGTGTCAATATCGCAGCGGCAATTTTCTTCGTTTTTTCAGGGAATGTGGACTGGAAATCTGCCGCAGTCATGGCCGTATGTGCATTAATCGGTGGCACGATCGGCGGCAAATTAGCCAGTAAGATTAGTCCGGCGGTCTTAAGATGGACAGTCGTGGTTATTGGAGTGATTGTTTCAATTCTTTATTTTCTCAAATAGTTATTTGGACAAGGCAATGCGTTTGGAAATTTGATACACACAACCGCAATCAGGTTTATCGATCTTCCGATAAAATAATCTTGCGTGTTGTGTAAAGGATTGTCTTATGTATTCCCCTGAAATTTCCTGGCTTTTAGAAAGCAAAGTTCCCAGTATCCGCTATAAGACGTATCAATATCTGGTCGGATTACCGGCTGATGATCCTGTTTTAATAGAAGAATATCGAAATATCCAGTCTTCAACTTTTATTCGTGATATCCTGGATCAACAGGTGATTCCCGGGCAATGGAAATATGTTAATCATTTTTACACGCCAAAATATGTCAGCACACATTGGAGTCTCTTGCTATTGGAAGAATTATTGGTTGATCCCAAGGAACCACGTTTTCAAAAGGCAATTGACTTTATGGTCGGCAAGACACATCTGGAAATCGAAGAAAGATTGCAATCAAAAGATAGTGGTTTTACGTGTCTTTGGGGAAATATTTTAAGATACGTCCTTTATGCAGGATTCATCGATGATCCCCGTGTTTCTGATTTAATTACCTATGTCAGTCGAAGTATTTATCAAAAGGAATGCGCATGCTATATTAATGATCATCGTCCATGCAGTTGGGGTTTGATCCGGTCATTATGGGGGCTTATCAGGATACCGGTTTCTTATCGAAATAAAGAAATTCAAAAAGCAATTGATAGCGGGATCATTTTTGTGTTGGAAAAATATTCATTCGTTGAAGCGAATTTTCCGATGGAAGATGGGGGAAAAATTCACCCGCTCTGGTCAAAAATGAGCTTCCCGCTTTTCTATCAGAGTGACATCCTTTTTGTCCTAAGAATTCTGGCAGAACTTGATCTGCTTAACCATCCCAAAGCCCAAGTTGCTATCGATTGGTTACTTGCTCGCAGGCAAAATAATGGACATTTCAAAGGCTCGAACCCGTTTCGAAGCAGAACATGGCCGGTTATTTCCGATAAGGAAGATAATGACCGTTGGATCACCCTATTCGCGATGGACATTTTACAAAAAGCTGGTCGAAAAGAATTAATTTAATTTCGGGATCAAAATCCTCGGATTATAGCAGCATTTGATAATACGTTTTGGGGAGTTGAAGTTTCAATACCCGTTCGGCGTTATAAGCAATCTGAAATAATACATTTTCTTCCCAATAGCGACCGATTGCCTGCATGCTAATCGGGAGCCCGTTGGAATCATAGCCGATTGGAAAGGAGATGGCAGGAAGGCCGGTTAAATTGCCCGGATAAATAAAACGCATCATTTCGGTATCTGTAGAGAGATCTGACCATCCTGATTTTTCACCACCTTTAGGAATCGGCTGAGCGGTTAAAGCCGTTCCCGGTGTAAGAATGCAATCCACTTTTCGAAACGCATCGCCAAAGATAGAAATTGCACGCGTTCTCATCCTTTGCGCTTGAAGATAATCCGAGGCAGTTAACACCTCCCCAAGCACCAGGCTAAGGCGAACAGCAGGACCATGTAATTTCCGTTCTTTCTTATATGGACGCATACAAAGGGCCATTTCTGAAAGGATTGTCATTGCATGTGCGATGCGCATTTCATCTAATTCTGGGATTTCAATTTCGACTACTTTAGCGCCCATCTGTTGCATCCTGTCTAACATGGTGTAACAGGATTCAACAATTTCCGCCGATGCATGATCGAACCACTCACGATAAATTCCCATTTTCAAGCCACTCAAGTCCGTTTTATTCCAGTTTTCCATCGATACAGGAGGTTGCTTTTGTGTATTTGGGTCTTTCAGATCCGGACCGGCAATGATTCGATAAGTTAGTGCGGCATCTTCCACATTAGTCGCTATAGGTCCAAGATGCGCAACACTCCAACATAGGGGAGCTGCTCCGAATTCGCTAATTCTGCCGTAGGTCGCTTTCAAACCGACGATTCCGCACAATCCGGCCGGAATACGAATGGAACCTCCGCCATCTGCACCAATTGCGATTGGAACGATACCTGCTGAAACAGCCGCAGCCGAACCACTTGAACTGCCACCCGGATCGCGGGTTAAATCGTAAGGATTTTTCACGGCTCCAAAAGTAATATTGGCACCATTTGGATTAATACCAATTTCGTGCATGTTGGTTTTGCCAACCAATAAAGCACCGGCTGCGCGCAACCTGGCAACAACTGTGGAATCCTGCCTGGCAGGATGCTTTCCTAAAAAGGCTGTGCCAACTGTTGTCGGGTGAGGAACCATATCCACTTCATCTTTAATTGCCACAGGTACACCATCAAGCAAACTGAGTGCATGCCCCTGGTCATATCTTTTTTGGGATTCCTCTGCCTGCTTTAAGACATCTTCTTCCAAAACAGATGCGAAAGCATGCAGTGAGATCTGATTTGACTCACTCAATCGAATATTCGCCAAAACCTTTTCTGCAATCTGAGGAACGGAAGCTTGTTTTGCCAGATAGGTGTTTCGAATTTTCCTGGAAGATTCCTTGTCCGGTAAGCTGTCCATCTTGGAAGGTTGAAACAACTCGGTGACCTTAGCTTCCTTCCTGTTCGATTCTACGAATGGGAACATGGTCGGTGTTTCCTCTAAATTGATCGTTCGTAGTTTGGGGATTCCCCCATTTTCCAATAGACTATTAATCAATAAAGCTTTTCCGATTGGGTTTTCCACAATGGATGCAAAAATTTTTAAGGTTAATCCACTCATTTTAGGAAGTTTTAGCGCATGTAATTCGTATTTGGTCATAAGATACACCTTCTGTTTTGTTCTTAATCAATAAACTCATTCTACTGAGATTTCAAAAAAATAGTTATTTTCAATTGATGGTAATCGTATGGATTCACTTTATGAGTAATCATGATCATTGTAAACAGATGTGACAAATACATAATATTCCGTATTTATTGTTTTCGGTTCAAGCGCAGATTTTGTGACAAATACCATATTATTGAATTGGATATAAATTATCGTGTTTTTCTGTGGTATACTCATGCAACGCCGTTGGAAAAGGAAAAACTAATCCATTTTCAATTGTAGCCGAGTCAAGGTACTTTCCCTGGCTCAATCTTAGGCCAATAAGGACCTTGTGTGAGTTTTAAATCATTTTCTTTCTACCCGCAAATTCAAGCGGGAATTAATGCTGCCGGATATATTAATCCGACTGCTATTCAACTTCAAACCATCCCATCAATTATGGGTGGCAGAGATATTCTGGGCTTAGCCCAAACCGGTACCGGGAAAACCGCTGCCTTCGTTTTACCAATGTTGCAACGATTAATGAATGGGCAAAGAGGTAAATTACGTGGATTGATTATTTCACCCACACGTGAATTAGCTGAACAAACCCATAAAGCAATTCGTGATTTAGCCCGAAAAACCGGTTTACGCAGTATGACCATGTATGGTGGTGTAAATCAACAACTTCAGGTAAGAGGATTACGTGGTGGAGCAGAAATCGTGGTTGCCTGCCCCGGCCGTTTGATGGATCTGATTGATCAAAAGATCGTTTCCCTTCAAAATATTGAGATGCTGGTTTTAGATGAGGCTGACCAGATGTTTGATATGGGTTTTTTGCCGACGATTAAGAAAATTGTCCGCCAGATACCTACAAACCGTCAAACATTGTTATTTTCAGCAACCATGCCGGAAGAAATTCGCAGTCTTGCAAATGAATTTCTATCCAACCCATTCACCGTTGATATCGAAGCGTCCCAACCATTAAAAACAATTAGCCATGCGATCTATCCGATCGAACAGTTGCAAAAAACAAAAATGTTGCTGGCATTATTAGATCAATCTGACCATGGTCAAGTTTTAGTCTTTACTCGCACCAAACACCGTGCAAAGAAACTGGCTGATACATTATTAAGAGCTGATTTTTCCGTGACTTCATTGCAAGGAAACCTTTCACAGATTCAAAGAGATAAAGCCATGGATAGTTTTCGCAGCGGTCACGTAAAAATTATGGTTGCTACTGACATTGCAGCCCGCGGAATTGATGTCTCGAAGATTTCACATGTCATCAATTTTGATATGCCCAATACTGCAGAAGCATACACCCACCGAATTGGCCGTACTGGTCGCATGGAAAATAGCGGTATTGCACTTTCGTTGGTAACATCCGAAGATGTGCCGATGATTCAAAAAATTGAGAAATTATTAGGCAAATCACTGGAACGACGCGGATTGGACGGATTTGAGGAATATGCAAGAGAACTGGAACATGCAGCTCCCATCCAAAAGAAAAAGACGAATGGATCCAACCATTTCCGTAAATACCCTGTTCAACATTCTCAAAAATCGTATTCTTCCGCGCGATAAATGAAAAATAAAGAAAGGACCGAATCCAATCGGTTCTTTCTTATTAATTTCAAATTTTTGGTGATAATTGTACTTAATTCAATTCTGTTTCGATGCAGAGAACTTGGAGTAAATAATGAGTGCTTTTATAGTCGTTGAAATTATTATTAAGGACCCCGAAAATTATGAAACCGTGAAAAAACTCACCCCTCCTACTGTTGCACAATTTGGCGGGAAATATTTAGCACGTGGTGGAGTAACAGAAACTTTAGAAGGTGTGTGGAATCCACAACGAATCGTAATTATTGAGTTTGACTCGATTGAAATGGCAAAAAGCTGGTGGAATTCGGATATTTATGCTCCGGTTAAAAAAATGAGACAAGCTTATGCCATAACAAATATGGTTATTACTGAAGGCAATCCAATCATTTAAAAAAGTTTATGGCCATTGCGTGAGTAGTTGACCTGTGAAACTATCAAAAGCAGTGATTTTATCAATGTCCATCCATACGATCTGATCCTGCCAGCCGATAATGTCTAGAGAGAAAATCGTCTGTTCACCTAATGTATAGGAGGTTTGTGATTTACTAACCCCGGATTTAATGTCGATCAGGTCAAACGTTAAAATCGGTGGATCATCAAATGCCTGTAATAAAACAAATTGGTCCGTAAGTGCTTGATATGCAAAAAAGCCAGATGAATCAACAATTGATGAAGGGTTTTCACGCATCGATACAGCAGCTTTTGGAATATATTGCCAGATTCGTTGGCTTGTATTCAAATCGATACCCCAAAGCTCAAACCGGTTAGACCCCTTGATCCTGTCTGCTTCCACAATTAAAATATCATTTTGAACAATTACAGCTTGAATATAATAATCTTCGTTCTTGAGAATCTGTTTTGCATCACCCGTTTCTAAATTTACCTGCCAAATTTCATTGCCATTATTTTTGCTTAGAAAAACTGATTCTTCACTAAATAAGAAATCCTGATCCCCGCGTGCCAAATCTTCCGGTAATAGTGTTTGCCAATCCCGCGTGCTGGTGACCGGATCCCATTTTTCAAAACAACCCGGCTCCCAAAATCCATACAATAAATAGTAGTTACGTTGATTCTGAACGATCTTTGAATTCAACTCAAATTCCTGAGGGTCATCTGTAAAAATATAATTCGGACAGGTTGGGTTTGATTCTGAGATTACCTGACCGGTTGCCCCATCCAAAGTTGTTAAGGTCGGAATACCATCGACATCCCGCACAACGATGGGATTGTTATCAAATACAACAATTTCATCATGCCAATCGTCGAAATTTAATGCCCATTTTTGCTGCCCAGTTTCCAAATCAATAGCATGTAAGGTGCCGATTTGAGTCAACGCGAAAATTGTAGTCTCAGTGATTTGAAAACAGGATTCACATGCATTCGGTAATTGATCACTTAAGGATGTTTCCCAAATTTTTGTCCCTGAGGACTTTTGGAGAACAGAAACGCTTGTTTTTGAAACCATTACGATTTTTTGATCCGACTGCTTAATTCTGATCAAATAGGTTTGATCACCAAGATCACTTGATTGCCACTGAACCACAGGCTTTTTGGAGAAATCCAGAAAGGTTAATCGATAGGTCTCATCTTCATTGTAACCAATTCCAAGCAATTCACCGGCGCTTTCTTTGGATTCAGGTTTTGTTAGGATTGGATTATTGATCGAATAAATTCTTAATCCTGTTTCACTCCTGGTCTCGGTTTTTGAAAATATGGAAATAATGACAAAAGAAACAATACCAATCATAAATAAAACAAATAATCCGGTAAATATACCAACTAAAGTACTAATCGGCTTTTTGTATTGATAATCCTGAATTCTTGCTGGTTGAATAATAATGGGGGGCTGGTTTTCTGAAGGTAATTCAATCGTCGCGTGACAGTACTGACAATCGACGCGATTTTGTTTCTCAGCAACTTTTAATGGTGCCCCGCAAGAAGGACAAACTAAAGATGTCGGTTTCTTAGCCAATTAAAACCTCCTTTCAAATTCTTATTCATATTAGCATAGGGATTCAGTCCTAAAAAATTTTAAGATTATATATTCGAAATAGACTTTGACCATGACCAGTCATGGGAAAAAATAGGATAAGGTTGGGACTCGATTAAGCAGTACAACTTGTGGTATTGTAACCAGTAACAAATAAAAAAATTCAATCGGTATGATGATTAAACACATTCGAGAACCATTTAACGCTATCTCACATTTATTCGCAGCTATTGCAGCATTTGGCGGAACGATCTATTTAATCCTGCAAAACCGGATGGATCAAAAGATCTGGATTGCATTTTTTTTGTACGGGTTAAGTCTGGTTTTGTTATTCGCGGCCAGTGCAATCTACCATTCTTCCAATGGGAATGATCAGAAATTAATGCGATTAAGAAAGTTTGATCATGCCGCAATATATATCCTGATCGCAGGTTCCTACACACCCATCTGCATTTATTTCTTTCAAGGCTTTTGGCAATGGGGACTATTGTCAATCATTTGGGCTATGGCAGTAATCGGCGTCGTCGTTAAGATGTTCATTATTCGTGCCCCGCGCTGGGTTACTGCAGGGGTTTATCTTGTAATGGGCTGGTTTAGCGTAGTCGGTGTTAAAGAAATAATCACCCGTATGCCCCCGGGAGCAATTTTTTGGCTGGTAGCCGGAGGATTGTTTTATACCGTCGGTGC
>CAZPIM010000033.1:0-2342 GCA_964586385.1 uncultured Anaerolineaceae bacterium | reverse complement strand
AGATGAGCATACATTTGACCGAACTTTTCTTGATCAAGTCTTTGATATTGGTTTTTGAAAACAATGAATTCTGGTTGAAATCGGGGTGTCAGTTCCGGTTTGATTTTTTCATGCTTCGGGAAACCAAAACATAGCATGGCAATCGGAAATGTGTATTGGGGGAGATTAAAAAGATCCCGATGTATTTCATAGTTTTCCATGATGTCGCCAATATAACACGAATGGATACCTAAAGATTCTGCAGCAATGACGGCATTTTGTGCAGCAATGAGGGCATCACAGCAAGCCAGCATCAGATCACCGACCTGGGGTTGGCGTGCAGGTCTTTTCAATGCCTGTGCTTTCTCCTGGGCTCCACTTACCTGGTAATAATCCCACCAGCGCTGATAATCCGCCAGGAAAACCAGTACAAAAGGTGATTTAGCAATAAAAGGTTGATTGTCGCAGGTTTCGACCAATTTTTCTTTGAGCGATTGATCCTCCACTTCGATGATTGAGTACAACATCATATTACCTGCGGTAGGAGCACGAAAAGCTGCCTGGAAGATATTTTCTTTTTCTTGATTCGAGAGAGAGCGATCTGAAAAAGCGCGGGTTGAACGGCGGGAATTGATTAACTGTA
Source organism: uncultured Anaerolineaceae bacterium (assembly GCA_964586385.1). Taxonomy (GTDB): domain Bacteria; phylum Chloroflexota; class Anaerolineae; order Anaerolineales; family Anaerolineaceae; genus UBA6170. The sequence continues at coordinate 1,720 of CAZPIM010000033.1, read as the reverse complement.
AAGTTTCATTCATTTCAGTTTCCTCAGGGCTTTAAGTAATTTTAAATAATTTGCATCTTTGCATTTGATTACAATTCATATCTCAATGGCGGAATCCAGAAACTACTTAAAAGTGTTTCATACATGATACTTGATGTTTTTATATCAAGATCATCCTTATGATATTACTATCAATATAATTTTCGGTTATTTTTTTCGAATCTAAATGGTGATTATTTCATAATAAAGGGTAAATAAAGCGGAAAAATCGTTTGAACAACCGTGATATCAACCATTGTTTCATCACTTTGCAGATCACCATCATCTGCTTTATAAGTGAATTGATCCGTACCATGAAAGGCAGGATCCGGTGTATAGGTAAATGAACCATTCAAATTCAGGACTAATACACCATACGACACATCATCGACTAAGACGGCAGCCAAAGTATCTTCGTCAATATCATTGTCATTTGAGAGGACTCCTGTAGCTATATTGACAGTCAGGATGGAATCTGAATTTATCGAATACGTATCATCCTCTGCAACAGGTGCATCATTTATCGGAATAACATCGATTGAAACAGTCGCATTTACACTTTCTAACGAACCTTCCATCACATAAAAAGTAAAACTGTCCGGTCCATTGTAATTGCCAGTAGGTGTATAAATAAGGTCTGGGGCTGTTCCGGATAAGCTGCCATGAGAGGGGGAATCTACCAAATGAAACGTCAAATCGGCACCTGGAGTAACAGGAGAACCCGTTAAGGTAATTGCGATTGATGAATCCTCATCAACTGAAACAACTTGATCATTTGCGATCGGGTCACTCCAGATTTCTGTTAACATCCACTGAGGACCTAATAATCCACTCCCGGTATCACTCCCATTTTTCAGTACACCATCATTTTCATTGACGCTATCATCGGTCAATACTGACCCGCTTCCGTTAGACATTTGATAGTATGCAACCAATCCCACTTCATTTCCTACCAGGATTGTGCGTAATTTATCGATGATCGTTTGTTGTGAAAGTTCTGTGGAATAAATACGTACTTCGTCAATATAACCTTCATACGCCTGGATTAATTCGGGTTTATAAAATGCCCCTAATTGAAAATTCGTTGTTGTTACACCTTGTTCGGTATACGTGCTTCCACTGGCAATTTGACCTATCAGATTGCCATTTCGATAGGCTTTCAGCATATTGTTGGCATGCACAAACGAGACATTAATCCATTCATTCGGATTATATTGAATTCCAATCTTTTGAACCCCGGTGGATGAATAATTCCACACCCAAATTCTATCCTGGCCCTCAATAATGCCACGGGCAATACCAAAAAAATGTGGCTGATTAACGATGATTTGATCACAAAATGCAACGTCGACCCAATCACACTCCTGTGCAGTTCCGGTAGGATTAATCCACACGCTCACTGATTTTGTGTCTTTCCATGTCCCTCCAAGAACTTCTTCTGTTTTTCCAAGAGAAACATAATCATCAATACCATCAAATTTGAGTGACCACCCGGAAGAATCCGCGATAACCTGATGCATTGGCATAAAACTAACGAACAGAATCAGGAAAAGGATGATTCTGGTCCATTGACTTGCGTTATTTTTTCTTGAAAAATTAACCATTTTACCCCACCTATTTACGCTAACAATCATTTCGATGATAACATTTTCAGAAAAATAATGTTATAAAAATTGTATTAATTATCTAATTTAATTATACA
>CAZPIM010000032.1:13410-28389 GCA_964586385.1 uncultured Anaerolineaceae bacterium | reverse complement strand
CAAACCACTGACTTAAAGGTTCTCCGGATAATGACACACAATATGGCCGAATAATTGCTGCCAACGCTCTTCCACCTGAATTAATATCACCAGGATTGCGCTGCTGATCTTTACTAAAGATTGAAAGATCTTCATCATTCCATTGATCACCACGGTCGTTTGTGTTATCCGAGGTGTAGTTCCAAATAGTGGAGTGCAAAAATAAAGAGTCCAAGATTTGATAATACATGTTTAAAGCACGGATTTGGTTGGAAAAATCGCCATTCTGATATGCCTTTTTATGACCCATATCGAAAGGAATACCAAATTCACCGATTAATGATGGTGCACCACCCGGGAAAATATCTGATTCATCCTTGATTTTCTTTAATTGTTTTGTAAATAATGAAAATACCTTCTTTTTTCCGAAAACTATTTTCATAGTATCCAAATCCATTGTGAAGTTCGGATTAAAGTTTTTGGTATGCAATGTGACACCATCATACCAATGGTTGGCATTGACGATTTTTTTAGCATCCGAATCATTCCAAATTGGGAGACTAGTTTGTGGCTCACTTTCAATAAAAATTACTGCCTGTGGATCCACCTCACGTATGCTTTGACTGAAGCTATTAATAAATGGTTTCAAATAATCATTATTAAAATCCACTTTTTTTCCATTTACCTGGCAAAAATAATTAGGATTAATCAATTTCGGAATTCCTTCATCCTCATCCGTCCAAACCCCCTGCGTTTTCCAAATACAGGGGACTTCTTTTTGCCAGGCTCGTTTATTATCCACGTTTAAAGTACGCAATCCTGCCCGTTTAAGACTAAACTTTCCTGTTTTCCAAACTTCGACTTCTTGTGCATTGCCATCCCCCAACAATAAGGACTGCCAGGGAGTTGGCATGTCTCCCATTTTTAATAAACCGTATTGTTTTCGTAAATCTTGCCAGCCAATCCAACCGGAAGAAGGTTCGTTCAGACTTCCATAACCGATCACGTGATCGAAATCTTTCAAATGCTTTGCTAATTCCCGTATCGCTGAAATGTAATGATTTTGAAGGTAATCCTGTACATTGATACCTTCAATACTTAAATTCGGAGCAAAGTGCTTACCTGCAAAAAATAAGGTCCACATCGTCCCAGCAGCTAATTTTGTATTATTTGTTGGCCAGACCATCATCGGAAACGGATCACCATGAACGTTGTGGACAATTGCTGCACCACAATCATTCAGATTCTCAATTTGGAATCCCACTTTTTCTAATGTCCAACCAGGTGCGCCATCTCCACCCGTAAATCGACTCCATACATCTTGATGTGGGTCAATAAACAAAGAAAAACCAAAATCGCCTGCTCGTTGAACAATTCTAGATATATATTCTAGATAATCCTGATCATAAATACCAGGACCGGCATGTTCAATTGCTTCCCATGTAACGATAAACCGAAGGAAATTAAATCCCCATGTTCTCAATCTGGAAAAATGTTCATCCGCCGAATCAAGAGTGAATGGTCTGTTAACAAAGGATACATTTTTGTGATCAAAAAACCCTTCCTTTTGATACGTGGCACCATCCGGTTTGGAAGGAACTTTACTGCTTCCGCCTAAATTTATGCCTTTCAAAAATACCTTCCTATCATCTTTATTAATAAACCAATTACCTTTTGTTTGAATTGTTTTCATAAAATTTCCTCGTGATGAAAAACCAGTTTATCGGACATACAGTTGGTTTAATTATGGCACAAATTCAATTGGAGATTGACCGAAATCGAACCTTAAAGTATGCTTAACCATGGGAGTGATTAGGTCCCGGTGGGCTTCTCGGTCTTCAAAACCGGTGGCGGGTTGTTATGCAGGTCGCGGTGGGTTCGACTCCCATTCACTCCCGCCTATGTCTTTATAACGAATTAATATATCCTTCAGTTTTTGATTAATCCAAAAATGAAGTATGATTTTTCAAACACCAAAGCTATGACGGATAAATATTCAAGCTTTGAATTATATAAACTCAATTTAAGGTAAAACATGGATCAATCGATTTATTCTGTAACGGATAATATTGAAAATCAAATCATCAATACAATTCAAAAATATTTCGCATTTACCGAATTTACCATTGGCACCGGAAAAGATACATGGAAATATCGTTTCCGGGGAAGTTTAAAAAATCAGAATAGCGAATCTATTTTTGATTATCTTGAGAAAAATCTTTCGATTTATGATTTGCACCCATTACTTCGACTCGAAAAAAATCAACCTGTTCTTTACCTCGTTCAAAAAATTCCCCAACCCTCACCATCCAACCCAAGAATAAATTTAATTTTGTTTATTCTTACTTTTCTATCCGTTTGGTTCACCGGCGGATTATTATCGCTGGATTCATTGGATGGTGGATTTACTCTGGAAACATTAAAAGCAATTGTTTTCGATGGGTGGCCATTTGCAATCAGTATCATCGCCATATTGGGTGCTCATGAAATGGGGCACTATTTTGCAGGACGGTATCATAAAGTCAATGTAACGCTTCCATACTTCATTCCCCTTCCTATCATCAGCCCATTTGGTACGATGGGGGCATTCATCAACATGAAAAATATTCCCAAAAACAGAAAACAACTTTTCGATATCGGGATAGCCGGTCCATTAAGTGGTTTGATTGTTGCGATTCCGGTCCTTTTAGTGGGTTTGTTTTTATCGAAAATTGAACCGTTACCCGCTACAATTGCAAATGGGGTTGGTCTTCAAATGGAAGGGAATTCTCTCCTGTATTTGTTTTTAAAATATTTGGTATTTGGTGAGATTTTGCCGCAACCAGCCAGCTATGCAGGTCTTTCACCTATTCTTTATTGGATAAGATACTTTTTTACCGGACAACCATTTCCATTTGGCGGAATAGATGTCATGATTCACCCGGTCGCCTGGGCAGGCTGGGCAGGACTTTTTGTGACCTGCATGAATCTAATACCTATTGGTCAACTCGACGGTGGACATATTCTTGCTTCAGTAATCGGAGAAAAATCCAGGAAAATATACAACGCGATGATAATTTTGATGGTCATATTGGGATTCGCCTGGAATGGATGGTGGTTTTGGGCAGTTTTACTCTTCTTCTTAAATCGGGCGCCTTCCCTTGTATATGATGAAATTACAAAACTTGATCAAAAAAGGAAAATGATTGCTATTTTAATGTTGATTATTTTCATTTTGGTTTTTATGCCGGTCCCACTCGTTTTTGCAGGTTAATGGTTGCTATTTATTGTTCTGATGATTTCTCCATCCAAATTTAAATAATTACGCATAACCTGTACTGTCAGACAGGAATGGGCTGGTAAAACGCAGATAATTTCACCTGGTTTGACGTTCTCCATTTCTGTTTCATAAATTCTTAATATGCCGTGTTCCTGTGAAAGGGATTTTACGTATCCAATGACTTTTTGGTCGTCCCAACCATTTTTAGTCACAGCAACAACGTAACCATAGGCCATTGTGCTCCCTTGATAATGGAAAAAATCTTTGGAAAAATGGATTGCACCACCATAAATTGTTGCTTCGAGTCTTTCTGGATGTGTAGAAACAACCGGACAAGCAACTGCAATGGCAATATTCTCTATTCCACATACACCAGCTATAGATTGTTGAACATCATAAAAAATAAAATTCCCCGGTCTGATTTCATCAATATCACCAAATTCTGTAACAGCAATTGTTGAAGGAGTATCCCCAACAGATATCTTTATAGGGCCAAGATCCTTTGTTTCAAGATGTCGTTTGACAATTTGTAATCGGTCCAATGATTCATAATAGATTTTCTGAATCTCAGATTGACCCGATGCTCGATACGTATGTCCGGAATGGGTTAGCAAACCTTGCAATTTTAAGTTCCTGGAAAATTTTACTGAACTTGCAATTGATTCTAGCTTATCAAGATCTGACCAAACTATCCCGGTCCGCCCAGCACCGACATCAACTTTTATCCAAACCCCAACTTTTGTATCTATCAAGGAATCGAGTTGAGCAACGACTTCCAGCGATTCAATTAATACTGATAATGTAATCGCATGTGCCAATTTTACTATCGCATTAATTTCTCTCAAATTTATTGGAAAAGCAATCAGGATGTCATTCCAGCCAGAATTTGAGAAATATTCTGCCATTTCAATGGAAGAAACAGTTATTTGATTAATCCCTCGATAGCGGAACCATTCACCAATTACCGCCGATTGATGGGTTTTAAAATGCGGGCGAAAAGTTATATTTTGGCGCTTTATTTTTTTCAAAACAAAGTCAAGGTTATCTTTGGCTTTGTTTTCATCCAATAACAAAGTTGGTTTGATAATTGTTGAATAAATTGTCATAAACTTGAACCTTAAGGCAAATAGCCAAAGTAAAGCTGGTAACCAAATGCAAAATGAATCAAGCCATACGGGCTGACTGTAAAAGCGGTTATTGGAACTTCCGGTTTGGAAATTGAACCAATAAAATTCGGCCGGATTTGTTTTTGCATGTTTAGCGCTAAACTATAATGATAGACAGCTGAATTTTGACTATCCATAAAAAATACAGATGGATCCGGAGGTTGGGTCGTTTGAATTTGAGTAAAATCAACGCCGGACACAATATCACTTACCTGACGGTTTTGGCCATCTAAAATAAAACCATACCCTGTATTTGGAATACAAGCGGTTTGTGCCTGCCCGATCGTGCATTTCATTAATTCGCCAGAATCGTGTAACAAAAACAATTCATTTTCATAAATAGCGATATCCTGTACCTGGGTAAGATTTTCAGGAATATTCCCAACAAAAATGGATTCAGGATTTTCATCAAATTTCAACCCATTTGATGGTAATCGATATAGATCCCTTGTTTGTTCATTAACATCTAATATGTAAACACTGTAATCATTAAATGCAATAGCTTTAATATCTCCCCAACCCATTTCTGGTGGATTAATTCTGAAAGCTAAAGGGGATTTGTTAACTGAACAAAGCAATAAATTTCCTCCGCGATCGATACCAATTATCACCGCTTGTAAGGAATTGCTTATATTTATTGATTCGATATCAACAAGTTCATGAACAACTACCTGGTCATAATTTCCAGGTCCACAAACAAATGTAGTATCAACCTGGAAATCATCGTTTGTATAGACCATTCTAAGAACTCTGCCCGTTCCTTGATCGAGCGCATATAAATCTTCCCCGGAATTGATCAGCATTTTACTGATCTGCATTCTTCTGTCAATACCACCTGCAACGGTTCCACGCAAGTCAATTCTAGTCACGCCTTGCAAGTTGTCTAATTCTTTTTGAATGATTGCCTTTAATTTTTCGGAAGTCTCTGTAGTTCCAAATTTCTCTGCTTCATCTAAAAATAAGAGAGCATCCTGATAAATAACTACCCTTTTCGTGACGTCACCTTCAGAATTTGCCTGTGTAACCAATTCGTTGGCTTGAAAAACATATTGCTCATGCTGTTGTCCCCGTCCGCTTCTAAAATAAACAGTCATTGCGATAGCTACGACAAGGATTGGTACAAGAAAGGCGATAAAAAACATACTTGTGGGAGATAAAGCCTTCCCCATTTCTTTGCTGCTTGGTGCCGTTCGAGAAATGAACTTTGCAGTATTTTCAGAGATCGAATTGTTAATACTTTCTGATTTATTCGTGATTCGTTCCAAAAAGAGTTTAATCGAAGAAAGGAAATTAACAAATTTGGTTCGATCGACACGGTTTACTTTTGGCTCTTTTGGTTTATTGCGGAGTATTTCCGGATCAATATCAAGATACTTTTGATTCTCTTTTATTGGTGGAGGATTTTGAAAATTATCATTTTTTATTGATTCAAGTTGCGTCTTTCTTTTTTGGAAAAAACCTGATCTTTTTGAAATGATTTCAGTTGTTGAATCTTCTCCATGTTCATATTTTTCCTGAACTATTATTTCTTTTTCAAGAAAAGGTGGTAGAGGAATTTGATCTGACTCATTTCGCGTTTCAACATTCGATAAATTAATTTCGGGTTTCTTTTCAACAATGGGCTCATCCATTACTGGTTGAATGATTTGTTTGACATCAGATTTTTTTTCCGCAGCTGATTCTGATGTTACTGGATTATCAACATAATCCTTCCCGGTAGTCGATACGATTGTCTGGTTTTCCAGTTTAAGTTCATGGATATTTCCTGTGCCGGTTCTCACTTGCAAAATGATCGCGTCAAAATCCTGATTCGTTCTTTGTAAAAGAGTTTTACGTAGATGGCTTATGGAAACCCTTGGGTCTTCTGTTAATGTCTCTATCGTCCAATCCGAAGGAGTTTTATTGCTAATGACAATTCGATCGCCTGTGGAAAGTTCTGCATGATAAATCTTAAATTTTAAAGCTTTAGTAATTCCCAAACCCTGGCTGCCACTAATTTTCTCATCAAATTGCATTGATCGAATCTTGCTAATCACAAAGGAAGATGCATTTCCACATTGTGTGAAATAAATTTCTTTGTCGTGGATAACTAATAATTGCAACGAACCGTTTATTATTTCACTTACATTTTTTGATTGGTTAAGTTTAAGAAATAAATCATTCAAGTATTCAGCGGAATTTTTCGAAACTGTTGTAATTGGTCCGTTAGTCTTATAAAAATATTGGGAAGTTTTCGCCAAGAAATCCAGGATGATTCCATTTTCATCTTTATCAATCAATCGATAGGGAGAAAATTTTAAAACCAGGATGTCTAATTCACGGTTCCTAACCGATTTCCGAATCGGTGTGCAAATAAAGTATCCGGGAACATTCGAATATTCCAGGTTATTTCGGAAACTTATCGGATAGGTGTAAATATCAAACAAAGGATAATTGGTCCTCTCTCCAAAAATTGCTGACTTTTATATTATAAAGGAGAATACTCATTTGAAACTAAAACTAATTTTCATAAAAACATTTCTCGAATCACAAATACCAAACTTTTTACTAGTTCTAAAAAATTTACAAAAAAACCGTATAATGACTTTATTCTTTACAAATAAGTTTAAAGTTGCATACCAGGAGGATGTTCATGAGCCTAGAAAATGAAGCAATTTCGGTTGATGTTGGACTCCGATTAAGAGAATTACGTGAATCGAGAAGAATATCAATGCGTGAACTTGCGCGTCGCAGTGAACTTTCAGCAAATGCACTTAGCATGATAGAAAGAAACTTGACTTCACCCTCAGTAAGCACTTTAAACAAATTGGCAAATGCATTAGAAGTCCCTATTACTGCCTTTTTTCGATATGAACCGGAAAAACAACAGGTTGTTTTTCGAAAATCCGATGAAAGGTTACGCGTCCCATTTATGCGTGGGTTATGGGAAGGTCTTGGTGGAGAATCTTTCACAGGCAAAATGGAAGCATTCTTATTAACGCTTGAAAACGGGGGTTCGAGTGGACCACACGGTATGCTTCATAGCGGTCATGAATTTGTTTACTGCTTACGAGGACACCTCGAATATGAAGTTGCAGGCATGATTTATGATCTCGATGCAGGTGATAGTTTGATTTTCGCATCGCAATTAATGCATCGTTGGAGAAATAATGGAAAAACAGTTGCGAACGCAATCATCATCATATCCGGTTTTGAAGAAAGCGATCATCCCTCCGAATACCATCTAGCTTCAGCAAAAAATTTGAGTGTTGGAGAAGCGAAAAACTAAAAAAGTCCCTCTCTCATTCCAAAAAATCTTTCTCCTTAAAGCTATTTATTTTCCAGTCGAATTCCGTGCCCCCGAACAGTAATCAAAAATTCTGATTTCGGTGCCAATAAATTCAATCTTTCTCGTAACCGTCTCACTAATGCATCAAGTGCCTGTTCAGATACGCCTAAAGCGCGTTCGTTCCCCCAAATCGCGTTTACGAGTTCCGTTCTTGAAACAACTTTTCCTTCCTGTTCAAAAAGGATATTTAAGAGACGAAATTGCGGGACTGACAATGGGGGAATTAATTCAATTTCGCCCACCCAAACACGTCGGGATTTCACATCCAGTGTAACGACGGGTGAATTCATTTTTTTCAATCCATCCATAACTGGGATTTGATGATCTAATGGTAAAGTGGCATCCGAACTGAGAAAATAAAAAAATTGAATGAGAGAAATCTGAACAATATCACCATCTTTTAACAATACTGGATTTTCAATTTGCTCCCCATTGACGAATGTGCCATTTTTACTTCCCAAATCTTCAATAAGAATTCCTTCCGTTGTAATCGAAAATCTGGCATGAAAGCGGGAAACCTGCCTGTCAGGAATCATTATTTCACATTCCTGATCTCTGCCTATGTGGATTTCTTTACCAATTCCCCATCTTTGACCATTCAAAGGACCACTTTGGGCAATTAAAACAGGAAGTTCCGCTAATGGCCGATTCATATTCCCTCACATTCAGTAATTGGAGCAATTATCGTATAAGGGTATAATATATCAAATAAACGCCGAAATGTAAAAAATAATACGATTTCTTAAATTCATTTTTTTGGAGAAAAGAATTTATGCCGTTACCTTTAAAGACCGGTGATCTATTACGCGGTCGATATCGCATTCAAAAAATAATTGGTCAAGGCGGTTCTGGATCTATATATCTTGCCAGTGATATGCGATTAGAAGGTAGACAATGTGCATTGAAAGAGGTCGAACACGATCGAAATCTCTCAGAAGAATTAATGAAAGAAGCTCGTGATCAATTCTTAAGGGAAGCTACCGTTTTAGCACGATTAGATCACCAAAATCTTCCAAAAGTTTCAGATTTTTTTTCGATAAATTTTCGTGATTATCTGGTTATGGATTTCGTGCCTGGAGAAGATCTGCGTACCTTAATGCTGGATGCAAAAAGGAATAATGAATTTCTGAACGAAATGGATGTATTAAATTGGATGAGCCAATTATGTGATGCGCTAATTTATTTGCATGAACAGGATACACCCATTTTACATCGTGATATTAAACCAAGTAACTTAAAATTAACGCCTAGCGGTCTATTAAAATTGGTGGATTTTGGATTAGTTAAGGTTGCCGTTCCTGGCGAAATTACCATTACTATCGTTCAAGGACAGGGAACTGCCCTGTATACGCCACTCGAACAATATGGTGGAGATACAGGCCATACTGATGTCCGCAGTGATATCTATGCTTTAGGTGCGACCATGTATCATCTTCTGACGAACACAAATCCTATCGATGCAAGAACCAGATTTTTATCCCCTAAAACACTGCTTTCCCCAAGATCAATTAATCCGATGATTAGTATCCGAACGGAAAAAGCTATTCTTTGGGCTTTGAGTCTTCACCCTGATGAAAGACCAGAAAATGTTCGCGAATTCCTTGGTAGTCTCATCGGAGACCGACCGACAATCACCCGGCCAATCAATAAAAATAAAACCATCCTGGACATCATAAAGTTGCTCCCGGAACGGATCATGGTTTGGGTTGTTTTCTTTTTAGTCCTATTAAGTCTGATTCTTTCTATTAGCTAAAGACTTTTTCAGAGACTTGCCGGAAGAATTTGTATACCAGAAAAATGCTGCAAGCCAACCTAATATTATTCCGATACAACTCAAGGCGATAATATCGATCGATTGATAGCTTTCGGTTATTTTTAATTTGGCGTTTATTTGGATTAGAACAACAATATAAGCTAAAATTCCACCGATGATTCCGAATAATACATAACGAATGCTCCAACGAATGGATAATCTATTCCGGATGAATAAAAAGAATGCCGCACTAAAGCCAGATACGATGAAAATCATTTTAAACCAGTCTAATACATCTGGAATTGATTTTTGATTTTCCAAATCATTATTCGGAACTTCTGTTTGAATCTCAATGGTTGGTGTAACTGTTGGAGATGGTGTTTCCGAAGGCTGAGGAGTGTTTAGTACTACGATAGTCGCTTCAGCACCTTCAGGAACCGGGATTTCCATTTGTAGTACTTTGGATAACATCGCGGGATCACTGGTGGCACGAATTTCAATGATTCCAGTGTTTTGAACACGAATTGTGACATTCGCTATTCCGTCCAATGTAGTTGCTTCAATCTGCTGGGCACTGTTTACATCTTTTTGATAGTCGATCAAAAACCTGACAACTGTTCCATCAGGAACCGGATTATTATTGTGGTCAAGAATTACCCCAGTTTTAATCAATACTGTTTGACCAAGTTCATACTGTGGTAGGGAAGTACTTTCTGGTGTAGGTTGCTGCAAAGGAACAACTGATAGGTTGGGTGTATCAAAAAATAATGGTATTTCCTGGTCCGGATCAGGCGACATTGCAGTTATCAGATCATACCCAATGCCTGGTACACTGACCGGTAATGTCCCTTCGGGATTTGCTTCCTGGAAAAGAATTCTTGCTGCCATATCTAAAAATGCAGGGGCTTTACTAAACATTATGTAATAGGCAGAAAGTTTACTGATGTCTGTTGCGTCCAAATAATAGGGTGCATTAAATCCAAATGCAATGACTTTTTTATCTCTTAATAAATCCGTTCTCTCAGACAAGAAAAGTTTCAGCGCTAGAGATTCTGGGACTTCAGGGTCCGGTTTTATGAATGAAAAAATTATCCAACTGGCGTTTCTCAACTCGCTATCAATGGTTGGATAACTTGAAGGGTCTTTCAAATAACGATAAATATCGGTAAAAGAAAATGAGGACATTCTGGTTTGACTGACTTGTTCCCCTGCCCCTGGACCATATAATCTTAAAACGGCTTTTTGTAATGAGTCCACACCCAGGATATCTTGAGAAGGACATGTGGAACACTGGCTGGTAGAAATGCGTTCGGTCACAAAAACAATCCGCTCCGTCGACTGTGGTGGTCTAGGCATGATGACACTTAATTCCTGTGTGTCAGGACTCATAAGTATTGCGGATTGGCTGGCAACTTCAAAACTTGCGTTTTCATTTGATCCTACGTTTGCCAGATCTTCTTCAACTGGTAAGACACTCGCAATATCAAAATCCGGATATAAGCGGTATTTAAGCCATAGTATCCGTTTTACCGAATTATCAACTCTTTGTGCAAAAGCTGCATCTTCCATGTATTTTTGGGTAAAGAATTCAAGAATTCTTAATGTAGTTGCGTACGGATCTAAATCCTGGGCAGAAACATATAAATCCAATAAAAGTAAATCATTGCCGGAAAGAAATGCGTTTCGTGCAATTTGCCTTGGATCGTAGGATTCACCGGTTGGATCAAAAAATTTTCTAACCGCGTTAGATCCCAGATTGTCACTTACGATAACCCCACCTTGACTTCTCCAGGAAGCAAACTCAGGTAAAGACATCAATTGTTCCTGTGCAGCCTGGTCAAAGCTTACCGGTCGGGTTGTAGCGCGAATATTGCCCTGGAAACCCTGATAACGGATATGTGAAACTAATAAACCATCTGCAGTCGATAACACACCATTCGAATTTCCAGTAACTTCAAAAAATGGCGCAAGTTCAATTTGTTTTAATTGTTCAAGAGATTTTCGTACAGTAGCAACTTCTTCTTCGGGCAATCGATCCGAAGAACCTCGACCTGGAAAATGTTTTGCGATAACAGCCATTTGATTACCACTGCCTTCGTGAATTCCGGAAATGAGTGCTTTACCCATTTCTCCCACCCAATACGGATCTCCACCAAAAGTTCGTGTACCAAGATCATCCCCGCCTTCAACATAGGGTAAATCAAGAACATCAAGCGATGGACCAAGGTATAAATTAAATCCAATTGCATTTAATTCAGATCCAAGAACATTCCCGATTTTTTGCGCATAATCGCGATTCCAAGTCGCACCGATAGCCATTTCATTCGGTAATGAAGTGATACCATTCAGGATTTGATCATATGGATACGAATCTCCATCCTGATTGATAGTAATAAATAAAGGCACGTATTTGTTATTTTCGATCATTTGGGATGATAGATCGGTAAATGTTTGCGTTGAATCATCCCATTCCGATTGTTGTAAATTTTTTATAATTTGTTGTGCAGAAAAGACAGTGTTGATGTTGGAAAAATTGTCATTTCGTGAATTTAAAATCACACCACCGATATGATGGTTCGTAATTAGATCGTAAATTGTTGAATCCTGGTCCAGTGATTGGCCTTGAAATGAAACTAAAAATAATTGACCAATTTTCTCTTCAGGACTCATTTCATTTAATAAAGCGATTGCTTTGTTTTCAGCATCAATTTGTTGTTTAAAAGATCCAGCTTGTACCGGTAGCGCTTGTAAGAGCACGCTCAGGCAAAAAAGAGCTGTAAAAATGAAGCAAATCAATCGTTTAGCCATTTTGAATAATTATGTCTTTCCATCGGTCACATAAAGCGGAATGTAATTCTAATTGAATATTGCCACCAGTAATAATTAAAATGCATTTTGGAATATTAATTTTATTGGATAATATTGCAGCCAATGGCACAGCGGCGGAACCTTCAATAATTTGTCCAAATCTCACATAACAATAAACGATTGCCTGTTCGATTTCTGCCTCATCGACCAAAATGAAATCATCCAGCATGCTTCGAACTAACGGAATGGTGATTGAGTTTTTTTCGATCGCGCCGGAAAGACCATCTGCAATAGATTTTGATTCAATCACCTCTTTTTGACTACCATATTGATAAAGGGAATAAAAATAAGATGAGTTTTTACTCTGAACACCAATTAATTTAATATTTTTTTGAAGATAACGGAATGCTGAACCGATTCCGGCAATTAATCCTCCACCACTAACTGGTACGATACAGGCTGTTGCATTAAAAGGATCAATCTGCTCAGCAATTTCAAGTCCTAAGGTCGCATGTCCTGCAATTACCTGTTCATCATTATAAGGTGATATCCAGGTGGAACCTTTTTTTATGGCATAAGCCTGCGCTTCTTTTTCTGCTTCCGTATAATTTCCAGAAACTTTTACAACAACTGCACCATATGCAAGCATCATTTTTTCTTTATTCTCAACTGAATTTTCTGGAATGAAAATGGTGGCTTTGGTTCCTAACAACCTGGCTGTATATGCAACGCCTAATCCATGATTACCTGCTGATGCTGCTACCAATCCTCTTTCTTGCTCCCAGGTCTCTAATGACAAGGTTTTATTTAATGCACCCCGAATTTTAAACGCCCCTGTGTTTTGATGATTCTCCCATTTAAGGTACACATCTAAATTAGAATCGTAGGTTAAAGGGGTTTTCTTGATCTTTCCTTCTAACCTGTTTTTCGCGTCTTCAATCCACGATCCTGAAATCATTCAACTCCCAACGTTTTCCGGGCTAATAATGGATCGTCGGTAATGATTCCGTCTACCTTTAAATTTGCTAATCGCTCCATCTCACCAGGATCATTCACCGTCCAGACATTTACTTTTCGTCCCATATCATGTTGGCGATCCACAAAGTTCTTATCAACATCCGAATGATATGGATGAACAAATTGCGGCGAAATACCGGACATTAGATTTGATCTGCTCAGCCAACCTGAAAATCCGGCATTCGCTAAGATAGCAACAGGGATTTCTGGTGCAATTTTTTTCGTGATCATTAAATTTGATGGAAAAAATGAAGAAAATATCACATGCTTTTCTGTGCCAAGTTCATTTACAAGATTTACTGCTTTTTTTGCTAATCCATCAAACAAAGAACCGTAATTTGTTATTTCAATATTAATAATGAATTGCGATGGCAGGCTTTTTAAAACATCCGAAAGTAATGGTATGGATTCACCGGAATATTTTTCCGAAAAGAATTTTCCTGCATCCAATTTCTGCAATTCAGAAAGTGAAAAATCTTTCACTTTTCCTTTGCCATCGGTTGTACGATCAACAGTCAGATCATGGATAATAATAATTTGCCCATCTTTAGTTAATTTAATATCAAATTCAACACCATCTGCTTTTGATTCGACCGCCAATTGAAAAGATGACATTGTATTTTCAGGTGCATGTGCCTTTGCCCCCCGATGCGCAATGATCAAAGGCCTGTCAAACTGATTTTGCATTTCACAATTCCACAAAATATGATAATGCTGCTCGATCAATTAAATCTTTTGAAAGTGTTGGATCAACATCCATGTATCTGGAAATGTCAATAATCTGATCACAAATATCACGTGGATGAGACGCCCGTAATGGCCGATTGCGTTTGATGTAATGTTCCTGTAACAGGTAAGCCAATCCTTCATCGCTATAAACAACACCTTTATGAGCAGAAACCCGACGGAATAACTCTCTGTAATCTTCATACGAAGGATCACTAATTTCTATTTTATGCCTTAGGCGACGTAAGAAAGCTTCGTCTACCAAGTCTTTTGGTGGAAGATTGGTAGAAAAAATTACAAGCACATCGAAAGGCACTTCGATTTTTCGACCTGTGTGCAAACTCATAAAATCAATGCGGTTTTCAAGCGGAACAATCCAGCGGTTTAGAAGATCCCGCGGTCGCACTAATTGTCTGCCAAAGTCATCTATAAGTAAGATTCCACCATTCGCTTTTACCTGAAATGGCGCTTCATAATATTTATTTGTCGTATCAAAAACAAGGTCCAGACCAGACATCGTCAACTCGCCGCCTGTTACGATAAAAGGTCGTCGAATTCGAATCCAGCGAGGGTCTCTTCTTTGTCCAGTCCTTACCTGACCAATTCCATTTGGTGCAGCATCTTCATCTTTAACAATCTGGTGATTCACTGAATCGAAAAGTTTAATTACTTGTCCATCAACATATAGAGCGAATGGTATATACATTGTTTGAGCCTGTACCAAATTTCCAACAGCTCTCGCAACACTGGTTTTGCCATTTCCTGGAGGACCATATAAAAATATTGAAGTTCCTGAATTAACCGCAGGACCTAATTGTCCAAACGTTTGTTCGTTGATTACCAGATGAGATAATACCTGGCGCATTAATCGATTGGTTACCTGAATACGTCCGCGACCTTGCTTAAGAATAGAATCGTTATATGTATTTAAAGGAACAGGTGC
>CAZPIM010000032.1:0-13310 GCA_964586385.1 uncultured Anaerolineaceae bacterium | reverse complement strand
ATCGGCGGTGGTACAAATGATTTTTGTGGCGTAGCGATTGCAGAAATTGGATTTGGTCCCTGCCCTGATTGCGTGACCATATAAACCTCCAAAAAATAATCAAAATTCAATATGAATTATAGCATGCAGTTTTTATACCGATTGGGAATAATTCTTATGAAAAAAAATGAAAAACTATGATGCTTTAATATCTTTGATATTTAATTGTGAATAGATATTTCCGTTAAAAAAGTTTCTTTCATATTGATAAATAATATCAATCTTATTCGGCATATTTTTTAACCAGTAGCCTTGATTGAATGCAATTCCATCGTATGTTTCATTTGAAGTTATGGAATCTTTTAATGTTAATTTCAAGTGCTTTTCATCTACCCCGACTGCTTTCGCCCGAAAAACGTGAAGTTTTCTTGAAATAAATAAAGCTGGGGGGTTTTCTGCTCCAATTGGTTCCATTTTATCCAATTCAATCAAGATATTTTTAGGTATTTTATTTATGGGTATCTCAATGTCAGCATTTAAATATGGATTTATGTTTTCAAGGTCCAGCTCTTGTTTTGCAATCGATGTTAATCTGTCAATTAATTCATCCCATTTACCATTTTCAATAGTAAATCCTGCAGCCATAGCATGACCTCCATGTTGCAATAAAAGATCATTGCAATGGTCGAGTGCATTCGTTATATGAAATTCCGGGATACTTCGGCAGGAAGCTCTCGTATTTATTTTGCCTTTGTATCCAATAATGGTAGGGCGATAATAAAACTCTGTGAGTTTTGCTGCAACCAAACCGACCAAACCGGAATTGAACTCTTCATGACGAGCGTGAAGTAAGAGATCCTCTGGATTGATTTGGGTCTCAGCCAATTTCTGCATTTCATGGGTTAATTTTTGTCTTCTACGGTTAAGGTCATCCAATTCTTGCGCTAACAAACCTGCAACTTGTTTATCCGAGGTAATTAAAATATTCAATGCTTTTTGAGTTTCTTTGTGCTTTTCAACAAAAATTTGAGCCACTACCGGATCAAGCTGACCTTCCGAATCAGCTAAGATTGGATTTGTATCTTCCGATAAAGGAATATCAAATGGTATATCGTTTGAATTTTCACTATTATTCACAGGTGGAGTATTTTTACCTGCTTCATGATTTGAAAGGATTCGTCCAGCTGCATTCAATCTTGGGGCAATTCCAAAGCTGATATCCATTGCGGTAACATTACTTATTTTAATGCCAGCAACCTGCATTAACGATATTAATCCGACTCGTTTACACATTCGCATTCGGTTCACACCTTGCCTAACAATCGCCCGATTTTCTCCGGTTAATGGAACTACATCTGCGACAGTGCCCAGAGCTGCGAGATCTAACCAATCTCTAATATCAATATTAGGAAATGGTCTGGATAGTAGTAAAGCTTCTGCAATTTTGTATGCTAGTCCCGCCCCGGAAAGATTCTTCTCAGGGTATTGATCACCCGGTTGTTTTTGACAAATAATCGCATCAACTTCTGGTAATTGATCTTCAGGCATATGGTGATCACTAACAACAACTTTCATCCCAAGATTGTTTTTCGCGTAATAGAGTTCATTTGGAGATCGAATTCCGCAATCTACCGTGACTATCAAATTTGTTGATTTCGCGTATAGATTATCGAGTGCATTTATATTGACACCATACCCATCGATAAATCGATCCGGGATATATGGAGTCACATCAGCTCCCATTTCTGATAAAACTTGTGTCAAAATTGCTGTCGCGGTAATACCATCAACATCATAATCACCAAACACAACGATTTTCTCCTGGTTATCGATGCAGTAAAGAATCGTTTCGACAGCTTTTATCATGTCTTTAAGCAAAAAAGGATCGCATAAGGGGCTGGATCCATTTAAATAATTAATCGCTGATTCAGTATCCTCGTATCCTCGATTATAAAGAAGCTGTACCATCACCTCAGAAAACCCGGCGAAGACTTCTTTAATATGATCCGGTACTAATGGGGCAACTTTCCATTTTTTTTCAATCGAAAATTGCATTCTATTCTCCGGTTTTTCGGTCATAAATTCTGGGGATACGATTTGTTAATCCGCAAATTGGTTCATACACGATGGTATTCCAGCGAATGGCAACATTCTCCGCACTCATAACCTCATTTGCTTGTTTACCGATCAGGACAACTTCATCACCCGGACATGCATCTGGAACATTCTCCAAAGAAACAATGCATTGATCCATGCATACATTACCAATAACTGGAACTCTTTTCCCCCGAACTAAAACCTCGTTGTTGGATACTCGTCTAAATCCATCTCCATATCCGACCGAAATCGTCCCCACACGTTCATATTTTTTTGTAACATAAGCGTGTCCATAACTGATACCGGAATTTGGTGGTAACACTTTTACAGAAGTCAAAACAGTTTTCCAACTTAATGAAGACAAAAACTCAGGTGACAAAGGAGCTGTTAAGGAAGGATTTAACCCATAGATCGAAATCCCTGGTCTCACTAAATTAAAACGTGATTCAGGGTGAAAAAGGGCAGCCGCGGAATTTGCTGCATGTATCCATTTGAATGTAATATTTTCTTTACTTAATAAATCGAGAAGGTGATTAAAATGTTCCAATTGAATATTCGTAGTTTCCACATCAATTTCATCAGCCCGAGCCATGTGCGTGAAGATTCCATCCAACTGAAATTTTTCCTGCGTCTTCAGGGAAGTGATAAAAGGAAGCGCTTCTTCCAAAGAAACGCCTAATCTTCCCATGCCAGAATCAATTTTTGCATGAATCTTAATTTTTCCAGATAAATGATGGGCAGATTTTGCATAGTTAACAAGTTGTTCAAAACTATGGATTGCTAATGTAACATTGTTCTCAACTGCTAAAGGAATATCAATGGAAGACGTATGTCCCAATACCAGAATATCGGTCAAAACTCCAGCATCACGGATTTGTACTGCTTCGTCTATCCTGGCAACACCCAACCAGGCAACACCAGCACTTTCAGAAGCTTTAGCAACCTCAACGATTCCGTGCCCATATCCATTCGCCTTTACAACGGCCATAACGGCACTTTTTGTTGACTTGGATATGAGTTGAATATTATTTTTTATGGCATTTAAATCAACTTCAATCCAGGTTGCGTTTGTGGGTTTTGTCATGCTCCATAGTATAATCGACAAATCAGAACGCGCAAGGTGATCAATCCATGAGTTTCATCAAAAAAATAATGTTTCACAACGGGGTTTCCAATCATGGTGGATAAAAATTTTGAATTCAGAATCAGTGCAAAAGATGGAAAATCCAGAAATGGTACCTTCTCAACACCCCATGGAATCATTCAAACACCGGTATTTGCACCCGTAGGAACCCAAGCAACTGTAAAGACATTGTCTCCGGCACAAATCGAAGAAACCGGAGCCAATTTAGTATTATCGAATACATACCATCTTTATCTTCGCCCCGGTGAGGATATTATTGCTGAGATGGGCGGTTTACATGAATTTATGCAATGGAAAAAGCCCATGTTAACTGATTCGGGCGGATTTCAGGTATTTTCACTGTCTGACATGCGAAAAATTGATGAGGACGGTGTGACATTCAGAAGCCATATTGATGGTTCGAAGCATCGATTTACGCCTGAGAAATCTGTAGACATCCAGGAAAAATTAGGCGCAGATATCATCATGGCATTCGATGAATGCGCATCACCATATGATCAGGCTTATATCGAACAAGCCATGAATCGGACTCATGCCTGGGCATTGCGGTCAAAAAACGCTCAAAAAAGGACAGATCAGGCTCTGTTTGGCATCGTTCAAGGTGGAATATTTGCAGAATTTCGGAAATCTTCGGCGGAATACATCAGCACATTAGATTTTCCTGGGAATGCCATCGGTGGATTATCCGTTGGTGAGAATAAAAAGGAAATGTATCAAACGATTGAAGTAGTAAATGATATTCTTCCGGAAGATAAACCGCGCTATTTGATGGGGGTAGGCACACCAGAGGATCTTGTCAATGGAGTTTTACGGGGAGTTGATATTTTCGATTGTGTTCTGGCAACACGATTGGCACGGCACTCCGCTGCTTTGACCATGACAGGCAAGTTAAATCTCATGAATGCGAAATTTGCCAGAGATCATCAGCCAATCGAATTTGATTGTGATTGTTATACTTGCAGAACTTTTACAAGATCGTATTTACGGCATCTCGTCATGGCCAAAGAGACATTATCAGGAACATTAATTTCGATTCATAATATTTCCATGTTACAAAAATTGATGAGACTTTTACGTGAAGCAATTTCACAGACAAATCTGGATCAGTTTGCTTCATGGTTCTTAAGTCAATACGAATACAAAAAAGGCAAGACCGCTGATACCATTCTATCTGATGGAGATTAATCAATGAATTTTATTCAAGCTTTCATTTTGGGTATTGTGCAAGGTATTACTGAATTTTTACCAATTTCCAGTTCTGGGCATTTGGTCATAGTTCCCTATTTACTGAATTGGAAAATTCCTTCCGAAGAGATTTTTCCTTTTAATGTATTAATTCAGTTAGGCACCTTAGTTTCAGTGATCATTTATTTTTGGAAAGATCTTGTCGAAATTATTAAGAATTTTTTGACTGGTATTTTTGAATCAAATCCTTTTACCAACGAAAAAACGCGTTTGGGTTGGATGATCGTGATCGCAACCATTCCAGCATTAATTGGAGGTCTTTTTTTCAAAGATCTGGTTGAATCCGCATTTGAGTCAGTCCTTGCTGTCGCAATATTTTTGATAATTACTGCAATTCTGCTCTTTGTTGCTGACAAATTAGGGAAAAATAGACTCATAATGAAAGATGTTAATTGGAAAACTGCACTATTTATTGGAATATTCCAATTATTTTCTTTATTTCCTGGGGTCTCACGATCCGGTTCAACAATTTCAGGAGGAGTAATTCAAGGACTAAAAAGGAATGAAGCCGCGCGATTTTCTTTCCTGATGTCCATTCCGGTGATGTTTGGTGCTGGAATTTTGAGTATTAAGGACTTGCTGGCTGTACCGGATCTTAATCATTTTTTACCGGTGTTACTGATTGGTTTTATTACCTCTGGAATTGTTGGATATTTTTCAATCCACTGGTTATTAAATTTTCTAAATAAAAAGAGACTTATTGTTTTTTCCGTGTATTGTATGATCATTGCAATAGTTATATTAATTACTTTGTTTATCAGATAAGACTATTTCCTAATAGGATAGAGAAAATCAGTTATGCCGGTAAAAATTTTACTAAGGAAAAAAGAATATCAAATAGATGATGTTAAAGATTTAACCGTGGCAAAAGCACTCAAACAATTAAACCTTATCCCGGAAGCCCATCTCGTAATCCGAAGTGGAAAAATGCTGACAGAACAAGAATTATTAAGGGATGGAGATGAATTAAAAATAGTACCTGTCATATCTGGTGGAAATATATGAAATGCAGGAAATGCTCAGGCAGTGCTGTTATCAATATGAGGCAACATAAACTGGCATTATGCAAAGAACATTTCCTGGATTGGGTTTTGACACAAACGGAAAGAAATATTCAAAAATATCGGATGTTCGACCATAATGATCAAATATTGGTTGCAGTATCTGGTGGAAAAGATTCACTTGCTTTATGGGATGTCCTTAATAAACTTGGGTATCAGACAGGGGGACTTTATATTCATTTGGGAATTTCCGGGGAAAATCATTATTCAGATCAATCATTGGATTATGTCTCCAATTTTGCAGAATCCAGAAATTTAAAATTGCATATTGCAGACATCCCGGAGAAGTTTGGTAAAACGATACCCCAAATTTCTAAAAATTCCCGAAGGAATAAATCAAAACCATGTGCAATATGTGGTTTAGTTAAAAGACATACCATGAATGAAATTGCTGTTCAATTCCATTATGATATTCTGGTAACCGGGCATAATTTGGATGATGAAGTGTCAGTATTGTTCAACAACACACTCAGTTGGCAAATCGATTTTCTTCGCCGGCAATCACCTGTTATACCATCGAAAGATGGGTTACCAAAAAAAGCCAAACCATTTTGCCGGTTTTACGAGCGAGAAACCGCAGCATATTCCATTCTCTCAGAAATTGATTATATTGAAGAGGAATGCCCATTCGCCGATGGGAACACGATGATTGATAATAAGAATGTATTAAATCAATTAGAACATGAACACGCCGGGACAAAACTTTCTTTCTATCTGAAATTTTTAAAAGCAAAACAAATACTTTTTCCAGATATTGTTTCCTATTTTTCACCGGAAGAAACCCTTCAATCTTGTGATTCCTGTGGTCAGCCATCACCAAATAAAGGTATTTGTTCTTTTTGTAGATTAATCGAAGAAACATGTAAATAACTAAAAAAAAAGAATGACTTCCTTTCGAAAGTCATTCTTTACTTACTAAGCAGTTTCTAGATAACGCGTTTTTTCCCAATCGGTGACATGGATTCTGTATTCATCCCATTCCATCCGTTTTGCCCGCATAAATGCAGAATATAGATCCTCACCCAGGCTATTTTTAATTATCTCATTTTTTTCCAATTCGTCCAAAGCTTCCATTAATGAACCAGGTAATTGTTTTATACCCATGGCTACCCGTTCTTCCGGCGAAAGTGTGTAAATATCAATCTTATTTAATCCTTTTGGCGGGGTCATTTTGCGATCAACGCCATCCATTCCAGCTTGAATCATCGCAGTGAATTGTAAATAAGGATTACCGGATGGATCCGGACATCTTAATTCAACACGTGCGGCTTTTTCTTTACCGGGATTTATTCTTGGGATGCGAATTAAAGCAGAACGATTAATGCCTGCCCAACCAATATACACAGGTGCTTCATATCCGGGCACAAGTCGTTTATAAGAATTCACACATGGTGAAAGTATTGCTGACATACCACGCGCATGTGCTAATTGACCTGCAATATAATGATATGCCATGTCAGAAAGGTGAAAATCATCTTTTTGATCATAGAAAAGGTTGTTCCCCTCCAAATCAAATAAAGATTGATGGCAATGCATCCCGGATCCGTTTTCACCAAAAATTGGTTTTGGCATAAATGAAGCTACCAGACCATGCTGTGCAGCAATTGCCTTAACAGTATATTTTAATGTCAACACATTATCAGCAGTTTTTAATGCTTCATCAAAGCGGAAATCAATTTCATGTTGAGCTAATGCGCATTCATGATGACCAACCTCAACTTCCAATCCCATTTGTGATAATGCAGTCATTAATTCTGTCCTGACCCTTACAGCTTCATCGTTCGGAGAGAAATCAAAATATCCTCCTACATCGTGAGGAACAGGATTAATATAATCGCCACCATTTTTCTTAAAAAGGAAAAATTCTGGTTCCGGACCAACGTTAACGATAATTTTTTTCTTTTTTAGCAGCTCTAATTTTCTTTTAAGGACACCACGTGGATCTCCTTCGAAAGGTCGTCCGTCCGGATGATAAATTTCACAGAAAAAACGTGCTCTTTTATTTTCTACGGGGGACCAAGGCAGGACCGCATAAGTATCCGTGTCAATAATTAAGTGCATGTCGCTTTCTTGAATTCGAACAAATCCTTGAACAGAAGATCCATCAAACCACACACCTTCATCTAATGCTTCTTCAAGCCTTTTTACGGGAGCATCGACGCTCTTTACTGTGCCTGTTACGTCTGTGAACTGTAATGAGACATAATGCACACCATCTTCTTTCACACGTTCTAACACTTCATGCTTATCCATTGAAAACTCCTATTAAAAATAGTTAATTAATAATAAAAAACAGACATACCTGGTATGTCTGTTAAAAAATACTAACAGCCCACACCCTTCCAAATTACATCTTATTAACGTTAATAAGATGTACACTATGGACCTTTGTCGCACTTGTTACCAAATGTTTTTCAGGAATCCATTTTAACTGGAAGGGAGATTGAAGCCTGTGTTTAGGCTTCGGAGGCATCCGCTGATCATTCGATTTTCCTTTGAGCAAATCTCAAAGTTAACATTCTCTTCGCAGAGAAGAACCTCTTCCTCGTAATCTCAAATTAATGAGACTCAGTCGCTAGATCTCCAATATGCAATTTTTAATTATCTGGTTGTCAGTTTAACAGAAATACCTATCGAATGTCAAGAGGCAAAATACAGGGACAAATTAAAGTATTCCTTTCTTCGAAGAACCTCAAATAAACTTTATGCTTCCAACGAGTGGCTATTAGGAAATAGGTAAAATTACAAGTATTGGATTCTTTGTGTATAAATAAATCAAGCGGTAAATATGCTTGACACTTGAACATTTGTGCTATAAACTAATATCAATAATCCATTTTGTTTTTAATTTTTTATATATATAATTTTTCTTAACAATAAAATAAGGAGCAAACAATGGTTCGAAAAAAATTGAACGACTCTCCGCATGGTAGTGGAAATCTTCCTGAGATGAATGAAGCGCGACGCGCAGTATTGGAAAAAGCTTTGGGTGAAATCACCAAAAGATATGGCGAAGGTTCAATCATGCGGATGGGAGAAGCAAAACACATGCAGGTAGAAGTTGTCCCAACCGGATCCTTGTCATTGGATATCGCTCTTGGTGTTGGTGGTATTCCCAGAGCAAGAATAACCGAAATATATGGACCAGAATCATCCGGTAAGACAACCCTTTGTCTCCATTTAGTTGCTGAAACTCAGAAAAAGGGTGGCATGGCAGCATACATTGATATGGAACATGCTTTAGATCCATTATATGCATCAAAACTTGGTGTTGATATTGACAATCTCTTGATTTCTCAACCAGATACTGGTGAACAGGCACTTGAAATCACGGAAACACTTGTAAAATCCGGTGCAGTTGATATTGTCTTGATCGATTCCGTCGCTGCATTGGTCCCAAAGAATGAAATCGAAGGCGATATGGGTGATTCCACAATGGGTATGCAGGCAAGATTAATGTCACAAGCATTAAGAAAATTATCCGGTGCGATCAACCAGACCAAAACTGCAGTTGTTTTTACCAATCAATTAAGGCAAAAAATCGGTGTTATGTTTGGTAACCCGGAAACTACTACCGGTGGGATGGCATTAAAATTCTACGCATCTATTCGTTTAGATATTCGCAGAATTCAATCTATTAAAGTAGGATCTGAAATCATTGGTAATCGGGTTCGTGTCCGAGTGGTAAAAAATAAAGTCGCTCCCCCATTCAAAACAGCTGAATTTGACATTATGTACAATGAAGGTATTTCAACTTCAGGGGACATTTTAGATTTGGGTACACAACTGGAAATTATCACCAAACGTGGTGCTTTTTATTCTTATGGTGATATTCGATTAGGCCAGGGAAGGGAAAATGCAAAAGAGTTCCTAAAACAAAATCATGAACTGGCTAACGAGATTGAAATGGCAATAAGAGAACAGGCAATGCAGGGACTAGTTTTTGGTGCTGTTTCCGGAGATGAAGATTCGTTTGTTGAGGAAGAAATTTAATTTGATGAGCAAAGACCAGGATAGAATCCTGGTCTTTGTGGTTTAATAAGAAGTATGATTCACAACAAATCTTTTTTTCAATCAATCATCCTTTTATTTGTGATGCTATTTATCACATCCTGTTCCCGGACACTGCAACCAGACCCTGGGACAGAAGGGTTTCTTGCGTTTATTCCACCGACGAAAATCATTCCCACACACACACCAACAGCTACGGATTCACCGACAATCGTTGCCTCACCAACGACTTCCGGACAATGTCAGGATAATCTTACTTTTATCAATGATGAGACCATCCCGGATGGTACCATTATAGAAACTGGTGCTTCGATCGATAAAAGATGGGAAGTGCAGAATTCTGGAACCTGTAATTGGGGTGAGGGATATACAATCCGATTGATCGGTGGATCAGATATGGGTGTTGAATCTCCGCTCGATTTAATTCCCGTCAGAAGTAATTCAACAACAACAATTAGGATCCAGTTCTTTGCACCCGAAGATCCTGGAAATTATCGTAGCGCGTGGCAGGCGTTTAATGCTGAAGATATTGCTTTTGGGGATGTATTTTATATAGACATCAAAGTAACAAATTAATCAAATTATGGCGCGAGAAAATTGTTATCCGGCGGAAATTGGCAAGTATGATAACTATAATAATAACCACATGCATCAAAGCATGAACTGACCCAACATTCTTCTCCATTTTCAACCCTGTGTTCTGTTTCACAAAATACATTTGTTCCACGTAAAGGACACCAGGTCCTCGGATCACCTAAAGGCATCGGGGTGGAGTATGGTTCTGGGACATAAATACTTCCTTCATATAATAAATTCTCGAAAACCATGTCTTTGTCATAGAATTTTACATTTACATTTTCTTTAATCCGCAATGGTGCTCCAGAGCAAAGCAGTTTATTGGCTAATTTTTCGTCCAGAAGGCAAGAATAAGGTTTGTCATTAATTTTTAATCCTAGAACCTGGTCTAATAATGGAAATTCCAGGATCACAAGCGAATAGTCACCACGATCTTCGAGCCCAAAAATTCTTACTTTATCAAACAGAATAGTTTCTGTCGGAGTCGTGGTTATCGTTGGAGTTTGCGACGGAGCAATTGTGTTTGTTGCTATCGGAATTGTTGGTGTAATAGTAGGTGGAACTACCGTCAACGTTGCGGTTGGAATAATTACCAACTGACTAGTTACTGATATGACAGCTTCTTCTTGCAATGCAGTTGAAGATGGCTGACAAGCACTCAGTGCAAAAGCAATTAATAAAAATATATAAATCAATTTTTTCATGCAATACCTCAAAAAAAATGCCATTGTGTAAAAACACAATGGCATTGTAATCCAAAACAAAATTATTAGGTTCCTTCTTGCCAGGAATTCAAATAGTTCGTTTGTTGTTCTGTTAATTTATCAATTGTAATACCCATAGCTTCCAATTTTAGGCGGGCTATTTCATGATCAATTTCTTCAGGTACAGAATAAACTTTCTTGGCTAAAGTTTTATAATTCTTAACCATATATTCAGCACTTAAAGCCTGGTTCGCAAATGACATATCCATAACTGAAGCAGGGTGTCCCTCTGCTGAAGCCAAATTTATTAATCGGCCTTCACCAAGAATATGGATTCTTCGACCATCTGGCAAAGTGTATTGATCCACAAATGGGCGAACTAATCTTTTGTCATTGGATATTTTTTCCAAAGCAGGAATATTAATTTCCACATTAAAGTGACCTGAATTGGCTACAATGGCACCATCTTTCATTACTTCAAAATGATTTTGATCAATCACATTGATATCGCCTGTTAAAGTACAGAAAATATCCCCAACTTTTGCTGCTTCTGCCATCGTCATTACCCGAAAGCCGTCCATGACAGCTTCGAGAGCTTTTAATGGGTCAATTTCAGTCACAATCACGTTGGAACCCATTCCCCTTGCTCGACTGGCTAATCCACGGCCACACCAACCGTAACCAGCAACAACAAAATTCTTCCCAGCTAAGAGAATATTTGTTGCTCGAATAATCCCATCGATTGTAGATTGACCTGTCCCATAGCGATTATCAAAAAAATGCTTCGTCATCGCATCATTAACTGCCACAATTGGAAACTCTAATGCATTATCTGCCGACATAGCTCGTAAGCGAATAACTCCGGTTGTCGTTTCTTCAGTTCCCCCAAGAATAGTAGTAAGCAGATCACGATGTTCTTTGTGTAAAGTTGAAACGAGGTCTGCACCATCATCCATGGTTATGTGAGGTTTATGTGCAAGTGCTGCTTCAAGATGTTTATAATAAGTTATATTATCTTCGCCCTTAATCGCATAAACCGGAATCTCATCATGAACTACCAAAGAAGCTGCCACTTCATCCTGCGTTGATAAGGGATTTGAAGCGACCAGTACAACATCCGCCCCACCTGCTTGTAAAGTTTTCATTAAGTTAGCAGTCTCAGTTGTTACATGTAAACATGCAGACATTCTGATTCCTTCAAAAGGGCGTTCTTTTTCGAATCGTTGTTTGATCATGCGAAGAACAGGCATTTCTCTTTCAGCCCATTCGATTTTCCGTCTGCCACCCTCTGCGAGTTTTCCATCTTTTATATCGTAATTTGACATTTGTTCCTCCAATTTATTTTTGACCTTCGAAATGATCACTTGTCATTTGTTATTGTAAATTTTTTCAGATAGTTGCCTGGATTCACCAAAATTCAGCGAATATCGGCTGACAAATTCTTTTACGGAATAATGGTGAGATTGCGTTCCTTTTTCTTCCAAACAAAAAGCTGCCGCAACTGAACCCATTTTACCGCAGGTTTCCCAATCCAAACCAAGTTGGTATCCTCTCAGAAAACCACCTCGAAAAGCATCACCCACACCTGTCGGATCGACGATTCGATCTACTTCAGCAACCGGGACAAAAAACTCCTGACTGTCAGCGTATATTGTTGATCCTTTTTTCCCCTGGGTTATGACCAAAAATTTCACTATTTTAATGATGTTTTCCTGTGTCAATCCGGTATGTTTTAACAAAAGCTGGAATTCGTACTCATTTACAAATAGGCTGTTGGCTTTTTCAACTCCCCTGCGTATGTCTGCCCCGTTCATACGAACGATTTGCTGGCTTGGATCATAGACATAAGGGATTTTAAGGTCGACACATTCTTCAACATAACGAACCATTGCGTCGGGATCGTTGGGAGAGATAATAACCATCTCGGGTATAAAGCCAAGTTCATTTAAGGAATAATCTTTCGATTTTCCCATTGCTCCCGGGTAAAAACTGGCAATCTGTGAATTTGCTTTATCAGTATTTGCGAAAAAAGAAGCAGTAAAATCACCTTCAATGATGCGGATATATTTCGTTTCAACGCCATTTCTTTCCAGCCAAACACGATAATCAGAAAAATCTTCACCAACGGTAGCAAACACTATTGGTTTCTGTTCGCCTAATAAGGCCAACGTATAAGCAATATTTGGTGCTATTCCACCTCTTACTCTCGATAATGATTCAACAAGAAATGAAAGGCTCAAAGTTTCAAGATTTTCAGAAAGGATATGATCTTTAAAATATCCGGGGAATTTCATCAAATAATCATATGCCACTGAACCGGTGCAAACAATTGCCATTTGTTCTCCCAAAAACTGCATTTAATTTTTCACACAAAAAACGCCCTCATTTTGAGAGCGCCACATATTGTGACGAATAGTTTAACATGCAAATTATACCTTGTAAAGAAAATTCGTTTTTATTTATTCTAAAAATAGACTATTCCATATGAAAAAC
>CAZPIM010000031.1:1902-28521 GCA_964586385.1 uncultured Anaerolineaceae bacterium | reverse complement strand
GGATCACAATGATAAGTTGGCAAGTTCTTGTAAACTGGTGTTTCGAGAGTTGATTCGGTTTTTCCTGGAAATCCTATAATAAAAAAAAAGTTCCGACAAATTTGATTTGTGATCTCAAAAATAAACACAAACCAGAAGTTCGATCTCTTAAATTTTTGAACAAACGCAACCAAAAATACGCTAGGCTTCAACCGAAATGCACTATTTTTTATCATTGGAAGGTGTTGGTATGTTCAAGTTTGTGATCTAAATCTTGTCTAAGGATCAACAACTAATTATTAAAAATTCAATATAATGGAATCACATAACTGCAAATTGCGAAATTTGAAATTATCTATTTAGTCTGTGTTGCTTCATGATAGTGATGGCTAAATTAGAAATTTCTAGTACTTCAGGAAAAATATTTTCGGATATTACTAAGTTGGAAAACGAGCAAATCCTCAACAAAGGAGAACCTATGCAAAAACGAATTCTAGGTACAAATGGTCTGGAAGTTTCAGCAATTGGTCTAGGGTGTATGGGCTTAAGACCAATTTATGGTGCGTCTGTCGATAGACACGAGGCTATTTCATTGATTCGTTCGGCTGTAGAACGTGGGGTAACTTTTTTTGATACTGCAGAAATCTATGGACCTTTTACCAATGAAGAACTCGTTGGTGAAGCGCTTGAGCCTCTCAGGGATAAGGTTGTCATTGCCACGAAGTTCGGGTTTGGGCAAGATACAAGTGGCAAACTATCCCCGCTTATTCCCAACAGCCGCCCTGACCATATTCGCGAAGTAGCTGAGGCTTCACTCAAGCGTCTCAAATTGGAAGTAATTGATCTGTTTTACCAGCATCGTGTTGATCCGGATGTGCCTATTGAAGAAGTAGCCGGGGCAGTAAAAGATTTGATTCAAGCCGGGAAGGTAAAGCATTTCGGACTTTCAGAAGCAAGTGCACAAACCATTCGCCGAGCGCATATTGTCCAACCAGTAACTGCCGTTCAGAGTGAATATTCGCTTTGGTGGCGACGCCCGGAGGATTCGGTATTGGAAACCCTTGAGGAACTCGGCATTGGATTTGTTCCTTATAGCCCACTGGGAAAAGGCTTTTTAACGGGAAAAATTGATGAAAGTACAACCTTTTCACCGAACGATTTACGTAACCGTATTCCACGTTTTGCACCGGAAGTACGCAAAGCTAACCTTGCTTTAGTGGAGTTATTAGGAAAATTTGCTGAACAAAAGCAAGCCACTCCAGCACAAATCGCACTTGCCTGGCTGCTTGCCCAAAAACCATGGATTGTTCCAATTCCCGGGACTACGAAACTTTCTCGCTTGGAGGAAAACATTGCCTCTCTGCAGGTGTCACTCACAAAAGATGACTTACTGGAAATGGAGCAGGCTGCCAGACAGATAAAAATTCTTGGCGAGCGCTACCCGGATGAATTGGAAAAGAGGACTGGTCTCTAATAAATCCAATCCTCATCGTTGAACGTTAAGTATCATCACTGGCTCAAGGTTTCTTATATAAGGAGACAAAATCTTCAAATTAATCTGCCAGGAGAGATCGCATTTGTGTATAAATAATTTTTGCTGCACGTTCCGGCATTAATCGACTCAGTAAATCCATCATTTTTGCATCTGAACCCACCAAAACACGATACTTGTTTTTCTCGATTCCATCCACAATAATTTCTGCAGCAACAGGAGCAGTCGTCATTTTAATCTTCGGGGCTTTTTCAGCCTGGATGGAATTTGAAGAAACTCCGGAATTCGCCGATATATTAGTTGCAATTGCGCCAGGAAAAACGGTCGTCACATGCACATTGGTGGAAAGTAATTCGGAATGTAAGCCTTCTGTAAACAACTTGACTGCAGCCTTTGAAGCTCCATAAGCAGTCTGGCCGGGTACAGGCAGATATCCTCCCATGCTGGAGATATTGATGATATGAGCATCAGGACGCTTGAGTAAATGGGGCAAAAACGCTTTGGTGATATTGACCAATCCCCAGAAATTAACATTAAAGACTCGCTCAATATCCTTAAATTCGAGATCCTTTATTTTAACAAAAGGTTGGATAATTCCTGCATTATTAATGATTGCGTCCACAGCGCCATGGATTTGGATCACAGCTTCCGGTAGGTTTAATACTGCCTCCCGATCTGTAATATTTGCTACATGAAGTGAAAGGTTTCCGCGAGACTCACCTGCCAGAGTTTGGGTCTCTTTTAAGGTGGTCTCATTCATGTCCAATGCCGCAACCCGTGCACCTTTTTTGAGCAGCAATAAAGTTAATTCCCTACCCATACCACTACCGCCCCCGGTAACCACAAAAACTTTCCCCATAACTTGCATTTATCCCTCCCGTTTCATATCTTGGCTAATAAGATATTAAATATCATATATCTAATATGTGCGAAAATCAACACATATCGTCAAGATTGAAGATCTTTCTCGTAAGTCGGGTTGGATTTCAAGTACAAGAGATATTTTTCATAGATTCAAATCTCTATGATTAAAAATTCTATTTTTTGTGGGCAGAATCGTAATATTGGTTGTACAGTTTTTTTTGAGGTTCTGAACAAATTTCTGAAATATCCATAATTTAACTGGAAGTAAAAAATTCCCCTGGATTTATTCTTTATTAATTTTAATTATTTAATATACACTATTGGTATGGCCCAAAAAATCAACCCGTCTTCCCCGCAATTTAGTTCTCCAGCTGTGATCGATCTTGCTGCCTTAGATCTTTGGCTAAAAGATGGCGTGAGTAATTCCGAAAAAGACTTTCCCATCGCCCAATTATTGCAATTAATTCTGGATAATATTCCTCAGGAAATTTTCTGGAAGGATCGTGATTCTGTTTATGTGTGGTGCAATAGAAAATTTGCCATTGCAGCCGGTGTGGGAACTCCGGATAAAATCGTTGGTAAGACTGATTATGATTTGGCTTGGACCAAAGAACAATCCGATTGGTTCCGGTTTGTTGATCAACGCGTAATGAACAATAATAGTCCCGAATATCATATTTTCGAACCTCAAACACAGGCGAATGGTAGAAATGCCTGGCTGGTAACGAACAAAATGCCCTTATTGGATAAAGACGGCAACGTGGTTGGAATTCTGGGAACCGCTGAAGATGATACAAAACGGAAGGAAGCTGAATATACTCTACAAAAAGCGCTTGATGAATTGGAAAGTCGTGTAAAGGAACGGACTGCAGCGGAAAGAGAGCAACGAAATCTGGCAGAAGAACTGCGCGAGACATCCTCCATTCTCAGTAGTACTTTAAATTTAGATGAGGTTCTTGATCGCATTTTAATTGCAATCGGTCGTGTTGTTCCCCATGAGACAACGAATATCATTTTGGTTGACGGGGCTGAAGCACATGTCGTACGTTCCCGCGATCAGGCAGGTAAATACGGGATATCGCAAAATTCAGGTGGACATTTTCCACTTACCGATTTTCCTAACCTTGAATATATGGCTGCGAATCAAAAGCCATTAATCATTAGTGAGACCCGGGACGACCCACATTGGGTTCAAAAAGAAAAAACATTATGGGTTCGCTCATATCTTGGCTCACCAATTCAAAAAGACGGAAAAGTCATAGGTTTTATTAATTTGAATAGTGCAACGCCAAATTTTTTCAATTCAATTCAGGCAGAACGGTTGAGAGCATTTGCAGACCAGGCAGCAATCGCAATCAACAATGCACGCCTTTATAGCCAGGCACACGAGTTGGCTACATTAAAAGAGCGCCAACGTTTGGCGCGTGATTTACATGATGCAGTAAGCCAAACGCTTTGGACTGCTTGCTTAATTTCGGATGTTCTTCCAACATTATGGAAAGAGGATCCGGAAGAAGGGAACCGCAATCTAGAAAAATTACAGAGGCTTACCAAAGGTGCTTTAGCTGAAATGAGGACATTACTCTTGGAATTACGTCCTAAGGGATTAGTTGAAGCGACGCTTGGAAATCTGCTCGAACAGTTGGCACAAGCGCTGATGAGCAGAAAGAAACTGGATATCACTGTAAATGTTGAAGGAGCATGTAATTTACCACCCGATGTTCAAATCGGTTTTTATAGACTCGCTCAGGAATCGCTTAACAATATCGCAAAGCATTCACATGCAACAAAAGCTGTAATCAATCTTTATTGTCAGGCAGATCGTGTTAATCTGAAAATTCAGGATAATGGGCGTGGATTTGAACTAAGTAAAATTTCTCCCGAAAGCCTGGGAATCAATATCATGCGGGAACGCGCTGAAAACATCAATGCAATACTAAATATTACGAGTAATCCTGGCAATGGCGTTTGTGTAACAATAACATGGCCAGCTAACTTACAAGGAAAATAAAATTGAGTAAACCAATTCCTATAAAAGTTCTAATCGTCGATGATCATGATATGTTGCGTGAAGGATTGGCATCCTTTTTACGAGCATTTCATGATTTTCAATTAGTTGGAGAAGCATCCAATGGCAATGAAGCAATCCGATTATGTCGTGATCTCAAACCGGACGTGGCACTAATCGATTTAATAATGCCAGAAATTGATGGCGTGACAACGATACAAACAATTCATCAGGAAAATCCGGGCATACACATTATCGCATTATCCAGTTTTAATGACGATGCTCTGGTAAAAGCGTCTTTACAAGCTGGTGCTACCGGTTACTTGTTAAAAAATATTTCGGCTAGTCGATTAGCTGAAGCAATTCGTGCATCGCATTCCGGGCTACCCACCTTTTCCCCGGAAATTGCCCAATCCATACTCTCGAGACAGGATCCGCCTGTGGTTCCCACTGGCAATAAATTGACGCAACGGGAGAAAGAAGTGCTGAATTTAATCATTAGCGGTTTATCGAATGCAGAAATTGGCCAGAGACTAAATATCAGTACTTATACTGTAAAGAACCATGTCAGTAATATTTTTGTGAAAATGAACGTGTCAAGTCGAACAGAAGCTGTCAGTCAGGCGCTGCATTTGGACAGATAGTCCTTAAGAACTAGCTATAACTTCATATCAATAATCCCTCTTCATAATCATAGAGAAGTTAGTGACTTTTCATATGATATATGAGTGAGAGTTTGTTTATTCATCTCAGATAAAAATAGATGAATAGCGATACTTCTTTTGTTGTAAATGATTCAATAATCACCAATTGAAATAAACACATAATCTAATTTTTTTGTTCTGAGTAAGGTTAACTTCAAAAAAGATCCATTTACAATTTTCCAGGCAGAATTCCCTTTTCTTATTAAAAAGTACCTATTTTTTTAAAAGTCATACCCACCCATTCTAAAATTCCATATGAAACAGGACCCTATTTATGGAGCTAAAATACATCATTTTAATTCTCAATGGATTAACGCAAGCTGCCATTCTTTTTGTTTTGGGTAGTGGGCTAACGTTAGCATTTGGCTTGATGCGAGTTGTCAACTTAAGTCATGGTGCTTTTTATATGCTTGGTGGATATTTAGGGTGGTCAATCGTTAAGGCAACGGGTAATTGGCCACTCGCTTTACTGGTTGGGGGGTTATCGATCGCGTTTTTTGCATTCATTTTTGAAAAGACCATGTTAGGAAGGGTAAGAGGTAATGATCTTCCAGAAACTCTACTGACAGTAGCTCTTTCCATGATCATTGCGGATGTCTGCCTTGTGTTTTGGGCACGCACCGCAATTACATTAAATGTACCGCAGTACCTTAATCCACCCATAACGATTATGGGGGTCACCTATCCCGGGTTCCGCTACTTAATGATGTTGATCAGTATTTTTATTGCTGTTTCTTTGTGGTTTATCTTATATAAGACAAATCTTGGAAAAGCAGTTCGCGCCGGTGTTGATGACAGAGAGACAGTCAGCGCATTAGGAATAAATATCAAAAGAATTTACACCAGTGTCTTCGTACTATCAGGTCTTCTGGCTGGTCTTGCAGGAGTTCTTGGCGGGTCTTATCTGCAGTTAAGCCCAGGTGGTGACACGACAATTTTGACTTTATCACTTGTTGTCATTATTGTCGGGGGAATGGGTAGTCTGCTTGGTGCAGTGGCAAGTTCCATTATCCTGGGTCAAATCATGTCATTTGGCCTGGCATTTGCGCCACAGTATTCATACTTTTTGATCTTTATTCCAATGGCTCTGGTTTTGGCTTTACGGCCGCAAGGTTTATTTGGGAGGAAGATATGAGCCGATTCCAAATCAAACCGGTCAAAGCAATTGTTTTTGGTGTTGTCGCATTACTGCTAATTTTCCTGCCCTTCTTTGTTGGACAATACACAGTAACGACTTTTATCAGAATTATCTATTTTGGATTTCTTTCTCTTTCTATGGGGTTTCTGATTGGCCAGGGCGGCATGGTCAGCCTGACCCAAACTGCATTCTTCGGTCTGAGCGGCTATATCATTGGACTTTTTGGCGTTGAGCGTGGAATTACATTTCCAATACCCGATTTAATGGCAATCGGTGCAGTGCTTATTCTGGCATTTTTATTTGGCATGATTGCTATGGGTACACATAGAATCGTATTTCTCATGATCACATTAGCTTTTGGCCAGGTTTGTTGGGCATTTGCAGCACAGAATACAACTATTCTTCGTGGTTGGTCAGGCATTCGTGGTATACGGCCGTTTGTCATTTACGGTATTAACTTCAATGATTATCAAAATTTTTATTGGGCATCTTTGATTTTATTTGTTTTAGGAATTTTCGTTCTCTGGCGTATATCCAAATCACCTTTTGGATTAGCGCTGAATGGGATTCGTGAAAATCCGCGACGAATGGCAGCAATTGGTTACCCGGTTTATTGGATTAGAGTCGTTGCATTTCTAATTGCTTCGGTATACGCAGGGCTTGGAGGTATCCTGGCTGCATATAATACCGGAATCATAATGCCAACCACAATTCAATTAAGTCGAACGATTTGGGTTTTATTAACCGTAATTTTAGGTGGGGCGTCCTATTTCTTTGGCCCGGTCGTTGGCACATTCGTGGCTGTTTGGTTGGATGTTCTGATAAGTGGTGTTACTGAAAGATATAATCTGGTTCTTGGGGTGATTTTCCTGATGATTGTCCTCTTTTCACCTACAGGCATCATTGGTATTTTCCAACAGATCCGAAAAGACAAAAAATTTAAAAAACTAATGAGATTTTTCCCGTCAAATAAGGTTAAGCCAGATTCTTAGAAATTAAGGAGGTAAGCTGTCCGGAAATATGTTGTCAAAACTTTTTTGCTACTGCAAGAATAGTTTAAACCTAGTTTACTTAAGGAGAGAATGAAATGACGAAAAAACTGTATTTGATTGTTGCAATAACGATGATTTCCATGTTGATATTGTCCGCATGTGGTCCTGCAGTTGCACCGGCTCCCACCGAGCCAGCTGCTGTAGTGGAACCGGTTGAGGAAGAAGTTGGTGAAATCAAAATTGGTATGATTAGTGCTTTCACTGGTCTTTTCTCTGGTTTTGGTGAAATGCAGAAACAAGGCGCAGTTTTGGCTTTGGAAGAAGCAAATTACATGGCTGGTGGCAAGAAGATCACCCTCATTATGGAAGATGATCAGTTGGATAACGAACAGGCTGTAACCAAATCCAAGAAATTGGTGGAGCAAGACAAAATCGATATTCTGACTGGTATGGTCTCCGGTGATGAAGGTTTGGCCGTCGCTGATTACATGAAAGACAAAAATATTCCTGTTATCCCCATGTACTCTGCCTCCGAAGATATGACCATGCGCGAATTTCATCCAATGATCGTCCGTGCTACATGGACAGGCGCTCAATCGATGGATGTTTTCGGTTATTGGCTGGCTACAGAAAAAGGCTGGAAGAAAATTTACCAAATTGGTGAGGATTATTCATATCCCTGGAATCAGGGTGGTGGTTTCATGCGCGGTTTTTGCCGTGGTGGTGGAGAGATGGTCACCAGTGTCTGGTCACCTCCCGGATCAACATCCGATTTTTCATCTATGATCGCCTCAATTCCTTTGGATCAAGGTTATGATGCAGTGCTTTATAATGGTGGTGGCGGTGACGCAGTTAATTTTGTTAAACAATTCGTTGAATTAGGATATAACGACAAGATTGCTCTCATTGGTCAATCCAACACATTTGAAAAACCTGATCTTGATGCTTTACCGGTTGATATTGCTGGTTCTTTTTCACCTCATCACACCGCAGATGACCTGGATACACCTGAGTGGAATGCTTTCAAAGATGCCTTCAACAAACGTTGGGGTCGTAATCCTTCTGCAGCATCTGAATTCGCTTACTCTTCCATGCGCTTAATTCTAAGAGCCATCGAAGCAGTAAATGGTGATGTTTCTGATAAAACAGCTTTTATTGATGCCATGCTTAAAGTAGATATGACTGATGATCCTCGTGGTTCAGTTTCTTTGGATCCAACGTATCATTCTGCTATTGGAAATGTGTACATCCGTGAAGTAACTTTGGCTGATGACGGCACATTGTATAACAAAGGTATCTGGACCGTAAAGAACGTCAGTCAATTTGGTCCTTATGATCCCGCGACATATTTAAAACAACCAATAGATGGAAATACATATCCTCCCCAAAATTGCTCTGACTTCCCAGCTGAGATGTTAGATGCAGCAAATATTTACGAGTTTGTAGAATTTGGGAAATAATTTCCATTAATAAAAAATTTGAAAGAAATTAAGTACCAGGAGATTTAATAAAAATGCCCGATCAGCCGCATGCCCTTTCCGTAAAAACCATTTCTAAAAACTTTGGAGGCGTTCAAGCAGTACGCTCAGTTAGTTTTGATGTTCCTAGCGGAGAACGACGTGCTCTGATCGGGCCAAATGGTGCCGGTAAAACCACTTTATTTAATACAATTGCCGGGGAACTCACCCCTAATGAAGGCAATATCCATTTCTTTGGCGTTGATATAACCCGGAAAAGCGTTCAAAAACGTGCAAATCTTGGTCTGGGTCGCACCTATCAAATCTCGCAATTGTTCCTTGAATTGACTGTTGAAGAAAACCTTTTTTTGGCAGGTACTGGTGGTGCCACAAAATCCTTTCGTTTTTTTCGTCCCTGGAAAAAATATAAATCTGAACTTGATTGGGTTCGGGAAGTCACAAGTCAGGTAGGATTGGATGCATATATTTCTTCAAAAGTGTCTGAACTTTCTCATGGTTTGCAACGGCAACTTGAGATTGGGATGGCATTAGCAATGCGTCCAAAATTGATCATGTTAGATGAACCTGCAGCTGGCTTATCACCTTCCGAGCGAATCATTTTGACCGACATTATCAAGAAACTACCTCGAAATGTGACATTAATTTTGATAGAACACGACATGGAAATTGTTCTGGATATCGCAGATCGGATAACTGTTATGTATCATGGATCTGTAATTGCGGAAGGAACACCTGGAGAAATCCGTTCGAATGTAGAAGTGCAAAAAGTCTATTTAGGGAGTTCCTATGTCTGATTCGATGAATGACAACCAAGCAAACTTAGAAATCTCAGATCTTCAAACCTATTATGGTGAGAGCCACGTACTTCAAGGCTGTTCATTGAAAGTCGGTCAAGAATGTGTTGCTGTACTAGGAAGAAATGGGATGGGTAAAACAACATTAATGCGTTCGATCATGGGATTAACACCTCCAAAAGGAGGTAGTATCCGCTGGAACAATATTGAGTTATCCAAAAAAGAACCCTTTGAAATTGCCAAATTGGGAATAGGGTATGTCCCACAAGGCAGACGTCTTTTCCCTTCATTATCTGTCGATGAGCATTTAACACTGACATTTCGAAAGACAGGAAATAAAGCAGCTTGGAATCCATCACGTGTTTACGACCTCTTTCCCGAATTGGCAAATCGCCGCAAAATTAGTGGAACGCGATTAAGCGGAGGAGAACAGCAAATGCTTGCCATTGGTCGTGCATTGGTATTAAATCCTTCCATCATCCTCCTGGATGAACCTTCAGAAGGACTTTCACCAATTGCGATTGACCTGGTTATTGAAACTTGCCGTAAATTACGATCGGAAAACATATCAATACTCTTAGTCGAACAGAATATTCATGTTGCTGAAGCATTGGCAAACCGTGTTTATATTCTTTTAAGTGGAAAAACTGTTTTTGATTCTGATGCAGAAAAATTTTTAGAAAATCTTGAGTTACGTGAAAAATATCTGGGTGTGTAATAAGTAGTATGGTTTGTTTATTCCCGGAAAACGATCATGAAAAATTGTTTTTTGGTGATAAAAAAATATTAATGATTGAAAATTTGTCAGAAATAATTCTTTTGAGGAGGATTACGCATGAAAAAAACGGTAGCAATTCTTGGTGCATTTGATACAAAAGGACAGGAATTTTCATTCCTAAAATCTGAAATTGAAAAATTAGGATGTCAAACATTTATGATTAATGTTGGAGTTCTTGGAGAAGGACCATTTCAATCAGATGTTACTGCAGACAAAGTAGCTGAGGCCGGTGGTGGAAATCTAAAAAAACTGGCTGAAGATAAAGATCGCGGATCCGCTATGGATGTTATGGTTCGTGGGGCCGCAATTATTGCAAAGGATCTTTATCAACAAGGTAAGTTCGATGGAATCATCTCTATGGGTGGGAGTGGTGGTGCTGTAGTCGGAACAAGTGCCATGCGCGCGCTCCCTGTTGGGGTACCAAAACTCATGGTAACTACCGTAGCCTCTGGTGATACCAGCGCTTATGTCGGTACGACCGATATCACCATGATGCCATCAATTGTTGATGTTTCAGGATTAAACCGTGTCAGCCGCTCGATTTTTGCCAATGCTGCCGGTGCTATTTGTGGAATGGTAAATGTTGAAAAAGTTGTTTCAGCTTCCGATGAAAAACCATTAGTCGCAGCCACGATGTTTGGGAATACTACGCGCGCGGTCGACAACGCTCGAAAAATTCTGGAAGAAAAAGGTTTTGAGGTTCTGGTTTTCCATGCGACAGGAACCGGTGGTAAAACCATGGAAATGCTTGTAGATAGCGGATATTTCGCCGGTGTTTTGGATATCACTACAACAGAATGGGCAGATGAAGTGTGCGGTGGGGTGCTAAGCGCAGGTAATACGCGATTGGAAGCTGCTGCAAAAGCTGGAATTCCACAAGTAGTTACCCCTGCTTGTATTGATATGTGCAATTTCTGGGCACCAGAAACGATTCCAGCGAAATTCAATGATCGGCTTTTATATAAATGGAATCCAAATATAACCCTTATGCGCACAACCCCGGAAGAAAATGCAAAAATGGGAGAAATTTTTGCAGAGAAATTAAATATGGCAACTGGTCCGGTGACAGTATTCATCCCATTAGGCGGATTTTCCGAACTGGATTTTCCGGAAAAGCCATTCTGGTGGCCAGAAGCTAACCAGGCATTCGTAGATGCGCTTACAAAAAATCTGCGGTCTGATATTCCGGTTGTCTTGAGTGATAAGGATGTTAATGACCCCGAATTTTCAGGTATGGTCGCTGAAAAACTTATAGAATTCCTAAAATAATTAAAAGGAGATTGAGATGGCTATAGCACGTGATGAAATTCTTAGAAGACTTCATGCTCAAGTTGATGCAGGAAGACCAATTGTTGGTTGCGGTGCCGGAACTGGAATTAGTGCAAAATTGGCTGAAGCGGGTGGTGCGGATATCATTATAATTTACAATTCGGGTCGTTATCGTATGGCAGGGAGAGGTTCCCTTGCCGGCCTGATGCCGTATGGTGATGCGAATGGAATCGTAGTTGAAATGGCTTCGGAAGTTTTGCCGGTTGTAAAAAATGTCCCTGTTCTTGCAGGCGTTTGTGGTACAGATCCTTTCCGATTAATGCCTTTATTTATCAAACAACTAAAAGAGATGGGATTCTCCGGAATCCAGAATTTTCCAACTGTTGGTTTGATTGATGGAAGTTTCCGGGCAAATCTGGAAGGCACCGGAATGGGATATGATAAGGAAATTGAAGCAATTAAGATTGCTCACGATTTGGATTTCTTTACCTCTCCCTATGTTTTTGATGCTGATGACGCAACTGCCATGGCAAAAGCCGGTGCAGATCAATTAGTTGCTCATGTTGGACTCACCACCGCTGGTTCAATCGGCGCTGCGGTCGCATTTACGCTCGACCAGGCGATTGAAAAAGTGATGGTTATTGCAGAAGCTGGACGAAAAGTTCGCAAAGATATTCTTGTAATATGCCACGGTGGTCCTTTTGATGAACCTGATTCAGTAGGTAAAGCGCTACCTCGAATGCCTGGAATCAATGGATTTTTTGGTGCATCCAGTATTGAAAGATTGCCAACGGAACGTGCAATCACCGCTCAGGTCAAAGAATTCAAATCACTTAAATTGGGATAATAGAATTACGAATTTTCCAATTAATAGATATTTGTAACAAGTACATTGAGATCGAACTGCTGCCTTCTCTCTATCGGCAGTTCGATTTTTCTATTCAAAAAACATAAATCTATATTTATATAAATAGAAGGAGACAACCATGTCGATTTCAAGAAATGAAATTCTTAAAAAGCTTTATGCTAAGGCAGAGCAGGGTATACCGATTCTTGGTGGCGGGGCTGGTACAGGAATTTCAGCAAAAAGCGAAGAAGCAGGCGGTATAGACTTGATCATTGTTTATAATACCGGGCGTTATCGGATGGCTGGTAGAGTGTCTA
Source organism: uncultured Anaerolineaceae bacterium (assembly GCA_964586385.1). Taxonomy (GTDB): domain Bacteria; phylum Chloroflexota; class Anaerolineae; order Anaerolineales; family Anaerolineaceae; genus UBA6170. The sequence continues at coordinate 15,861 of CAZPIM010000031.1, read as the reverse complement.
TGACTGGTCTGTTTGCTTATGGGGATGCCAATGCAATTATGATGGAGATGGCAGGTGAAGTATTACCGATTGTAAAAAATACACCAGTTCTGGCGGGTGTAAACGCCACTGATCCCTTCCGAATGATGCCTTATTTCCTTAAGCAAGTAAAAGAAATTGGATTCTCAGGTGTTCAAAACTTTCCGACTGTAGGACTTTTCGATGGAAAGATTCGAAATAATATGGAGGGAACTGGTCTCGGATATGATAAGGAAGTCGAAATGATTTCCCTGGCAAACAAGTTGGACCTCTTAACAACGCCATACTGTTTCAATGAAGATGAAGCGCAAGCAATGGTCAAAGCCGGTGCGGATCTGATCGTTGCACATGTCGGCATGACAGTTGGGGGAACGATTGGTGCAACGGATGCAACGCCATTAGAACAGGCAGTCGAAATTACGATGAAAATCGCAGATGCCTCCAGGAAAATACGCAAAGATATTCTGGTTATCTGCCATGGCGGTCCTTTTGATGAGCCGGAAACGGTGGAAAAAGCGTTGAAAATGATGCCTGGGATCAATGGATTTTATGGTGCTACAAGTATGGAGCGGTTACCTGTTGAACGGGCAATTAAAGAGCAAGTACACAAGTTCACAATGATGAAAACTACGCCTTTTAAGGGGTAGATCCTTTATAATCGCCTTAAATGGAATTTTTCGATGTAGATTGATCGAGTCAATAATTCACTGGTCAACCTTATGTATTAATTCATCCTGTTAGCGAATGGTTGTACTGCAGATAAGATGAGAATTGGTACATGGTCTGTATGATTGTTATTATGGCTTCTTAAAAAAGATTTTTAAGAGATTAAAAATCTTTTTTTTAATTTTTCTACAACTTTAATATAAGAAAAGTATCGAATATTTTCGACAAATAGATTTTTACTCGAATGGGTATAAAATAAAAAATCCGGTTTTCCTGAAAGAAGTAGTAAATTTTGGTCTTTAGTTTTTAAAATTTATGGCATCAATCGCTTCAATTGGTTATACAGTTCTTCATTCCCACGTGGAATTAAAACATTTATACTGCCATCATGTAACGAGTATACCGGTTCATAATACGTCATCATCGGAATGACAACTTTATCCACCCACAGGTTATTTTCCACCCAGAAGGTATCTTCCTGATCCTGGTAGATTTGGCTCAGGGAATCGAAAATAATCGCAGAAAAATTCTCTTGCGCTAGTTGCTCTTGAAAATTCTCAAGATAGGGTTTGTTATTTGCCATCACCATTTCCATCAGGAAAACTTTCTCATACTCAGGGATCAATTCAATACCCTGAATCACATTAAAAGTTAACAATTGTCGTTCAGAAATGAGCAAAACTGGTCCGGGAAGTTCGGTAGAAAGAGTGTCAATTGATTTTTGAATCAGTTGAATTTCAGCTTTATGAGGCTGCACTTCTTTTTTGATCCAGGAACCACCATATTGAAGTGTAAAATAGAGCGGTACAAGAAGGATCGGGATGATGAAAAAATAAGGAATTTGAAATCCGTGTAATTTCGGTTCAGATTGAGATGCGTATAGATTAAAGATCAAAAAAGTGGTGATGAGTGCGAAAAAAACCAGGAACGCATCCAAATTATGTAAATCGCCCCCACCACCAATTTTCACACTGACGATGATTCCACCCACGGCAAAAGCCGCAAGTATGCCGGCCAATCCCAATACGCGGATCCAATGCCAGTAAAATTTCCACCCATTTTTACGCATGACCCAAAAGGTAAGAATTGCCTGTGGCAGTGATACCACAAGAAATGCCAGCACAATTCCGGGTGGGAAGGTGGTGTTCGGCAACAGTCTGCTCCAAATCATGTAAGAAGAAAAACTGGAGGAAAACTGACTGACATCATTACCCGAAATGGCAGCATAGATGCGATTACTCAAAAAGGCTACTGCAAAGCCTGAAATCGTCCAAATCACCGGCTTTTTTAAGTAGTTGAACCACTGACGATCTTTAACCGGTTCTTCAAATAGATACAAACATACAGCTAACAATGCAGGAACAGGATACCAGTTCACTCTGCTCAAACCAGCCCAAACTGAAGCGATCAGAATGACGATGAAGGTTTTCCAGAAGGAATCTTTATTGTAACCAAGCATTACCACCAGAACACAAATCATCAGATGATAATAGACTGCACCCTGAAAAAAGAATAAAAACAACCACAAAGTCACAGCAATAGTTAACGGCATGTTTCTTGAAGAAATGCGGCGGGAAATACTGAATGCACCCAACCCGGTTATCCCGACCCATAAAATTATCTGCCAGATGCGATGGACGAGAATATTCTCCGGGGCAAAAAGGAATGCAATCGCCTGCATTAAATAGCGGGAAGGGTGTAATACCGGTAATGCAAAATTCGAACCATATATGCTTTCAGAAAAAAACAAAGAGGCATTGTAATAGCGGCTACCTTCAGACCATCCTAAAGCGAATGGGCTGCTTTGAATTTCCGGAATAAAGAGTCCGATACGGTAAAGGACTCCTGCTATCAATAAAAGCAGGCTAAATCCGTAAAAAGGTTGCACCGGCTGACGCGTTCTGGACAATAACCAGGCACCAATACCGGCGACCAGCACAAATAGTGATAACCGCCCACCGACATTCCATAAAGCAGTCCTGAGGGTTGAAAATAAGAAGACTGTACTTCCCAACAGAATCAGGGCAACCAACCCCCAGCTAAGAAAACGTGGAATAACAAAAGGACTCGAAATACTTGGAGTGGATTTTAAAATGACTGAAAGAATTACAAAGATAAAGGCGATGATAAAAAAACTGGTTGCAATGTTGGTGGAAGGTAAATTCATTTGTTGCGCAGGCAATAAAGGTTCGGTCATCATCGCCAATGCTTGCAAAGCTTTCCTTTGCAATATCCAATACCAACAGGAAAGACATAGGAATAAGATACCAAACCAACGCCAAAAATGATTCGTAATGATTTGAATCATTCTAAATCCTCATGCTGATCATTGGTGATTCTCGAATATGTATCGCCACTCAAAATACCGGAAACGAAAAACGCACCGGGGAGACTAACCATGATCCATAAAGCCCTGCAAATTAAGGCTATGCTCAAGCTGGTCGTATGACTCAATCCTCCAAAAACCTGGAAAATACTCGTTATTGAAATCTCTTGGAGACCAATGCCATTGATTGAAATTGGTATCAGGGTTATAAAGTAAGTCACGCTCCATAAGCCGGCGATCTTCCATAAAGATAATGACTCACCCATATCAATAATTATTATTTTGACAATCAAAAAAATACATAACATGTGAATAAATGTGAAGAGTAACGCATAAAATAAGTATTTCGGGTGCCTGTACCAATACGAAAGAGCATCAATTACCTTCCGAATGGATGCTTTTCCCTTTATCCAGAGACCCTGAAAAATTAAAATTACGCCCATGTGTTGGAATAGTACGGGCAAAGAAGATTGTTCGGACTTCAAGAGCATCATCAGTGGTGTGATGCCGAATGGTAATGCAAATACCATCCCCGCCATACCAATTAACCGGTCGACGATCAAAGATGCTGCTGCTAAAGAGCCGCTCATTCCGATCCGCATTGCACCTGCGAGCCGCACGACATCTCCGCCAATTGTTGTCGGTAGAAAATTGGCAGCAAAAAGACCTGCAAATGTTAATCGCAAACTATCCCGCCAATTTACTTTGTCCATATCAATTTGAAGCAAGACATGCCAGCGTGCAAATGTCGCGATTCGGGACAAAAATATCAGGCTGCTAATGGTCACAATTGTTCCAAAAGATAATTTTTCCATGGATTGAATGATTTCATCAAATCCTGTATTGATCATTAGAAACACAAGTAAGAGCACTGAAAGAAGTGAACCTACCCAACGGATGACCAGTTTCCATTTGATTTGACGCTGTTTTGGCAATTAAAATTCCATTTATTCGAAATTGAAAATTCCTAACCCACGGAAATCTATAAATCAGATTATACCGTAGAACCAAATATGACCTAAATCATCGAGCCGCGCGATTTCTTGTTAATTTTGACCGATATTGTTGTTTGTTTTCTGTTATAAAAAACATTTTTTTTGGATCGTCCTATTATCTCGAAAAACCAGGTTTCATCCTTATATTGACTACTGGAATCGAGCATGAGAAACCTGGTTTTGTGTCTGCAGCCATTTCTTAAAGACCACACATGGTATCCTTTATTCAAATCTCGGAATTATAAATGTGGATCAGTGTGGTTATAATCCCGGTAATACTATTTGCAACCACCGCAAACTGCACCAGTTCAAATAGAAAAATCACTGCCATAAACTCCCAACTAAGCTTATAAAAAAAAGGGGTGGTTATTAGCCACCCGGGTGAAAATATTCGATAAGTTTTACTTGATTTCAATTGACGTCATCATAACTTCCAATTGTGTCAATTCCGGTGAGAATGAACTGGCAGCCTTGGTATTCAGTGAATTAGCCACATTCTTCACATAGGTGGGAAAGTCGTTGTAAAATTCAACCGGTTCACCTCCGGTAAGTTTGACATCTAAAGGCAAGTTAGGGTGGTTGACTGGTAGGATAGCAGCCACATAATATTTTCCGTCATTGGTCAAGCCTTGAAAGGTGTAAAAAAGCTCATAATTGTTAAGTGGAACCATACCCTGACCAAACTCAGTCAGATAGCGAAGTCCCTGGCCATTTTTGAATTCCAAATACTGAATCTGTGTATGCATTACCTGTACCTGGTTCATCAAAGGCAGGAAAGGCATGTCCTTAATTTCCTGTGGATCTTGAAGGAGAGTCCGTAAGGTTTCAACTACTTTACCCGCAGCTTCATTGGTTGCAATTAATTCCTCAACCGGGTAAATGTAGATTTTTGCTTGCATACTGTGTTGGCTAATCGGATAACCCTCGAGCGTTATTTGTGTATATTCGGGCATGAGGAGCCAATAAGGAGGGTTCTCACTTTCAGATACAGCCGGGATGATATCAGATTGAAAACGGTCAGCCAGGTTATTCAAATTCATTGAAAATTCCATTGCTTTCTCAACCGTTGGCTCCATCGTTTCAGTTGGAGGAATAGCGGTGTCCGCCAGTTCTACGGGGGTAGCGGTATCCACCGGTTCTGAAGTTGCTGATGGCAATGGCAACGAAGTTGGTTCACTCGTCGGTGTTGATACCGTGGTACAAGCCGATAGTAAAAACATGCTCACCAAGAAGACGGAAAGCAATTTTGTTATAAAAACTTTTTTTGATTGTTCAGACATTTTTTTCTCCTTGTAGAAGTGCTTTTTCACCTCAGAATAGATGATGATGGTTTAGGAAAGTTCCAAAAATATTTATAGACTGTTTGATTTCAGATTGTTCTTTCTGGAAACAGATATGGAGAATCGTGATTTCTCGGTCTAGTTTTCCCATTTATTTATCAGACTCAGTATATGAATGACATGTGGTGTTGTCCCCTCACTTTCGTTCAGTTTTTACCTGTCCGGGTAGACAGTCCAAAAGGATCTTTTTCTTATTGAGAATAAACATGTCCTTATTTTGTTGTTTGAGAGAATATTCAGGAATTTTGTAGAATCGAAAACAATTCCAATCAAGAAAGTCCTGATCTATCCGTTTCTATTTTTTGTAAGAAGTCTATAATAATAAAAAGAAGACTCCACTTACACGAAATCAAAATCCTTATTTCTGAATTAGAAAGATTATTAGGCAACAGGGTTTAAACATGAAAAAAAACAAATGCTTGCTTTTCATTCTTATTCTGATTCTTGTTGTCGTCACTGCCTGCACTGTAAAACCAACAGAATTACCCATGGATGAAACTTCCACAGAAATTCCAGCCATGACTCCAACACCTACGGAAGAAGCAATTGCATTCGTCCCGGATGCGATTCCCGGTGAAGTGGTATACATTCCATATCCTGTTACGATCCAAGTTGATGGTGACCTTTCGGATTGGGAAGAATTGCCTGTTAATCTCGTCGATTATGGACCTTCACTCTCCGGTGACCCAGCAGAAAACGGGTCATTCACATTTTCCGTAGCTTCCGATTTGCAAAATCTCTATATCACCATGCAAATGGCGGATCAAAATATCATCGCGGGTCAGCATGGTACAGAATTTTGGAATGAAGATTCAATGGAGTTTTACATCAATGCTTCGGGGGATTTGAGTGCCACGAAATATTCCACCAATATGTTTCAGATCAATATCAACGCAGCTGATATCGGCAACACAGATCCATCTGCCTTGACGATCACTGGGGTTTTTAGCAGCGGTGTCCCAGTTACAGGCTACGTATTCAAAACAGAAATGGGTTGGGGTTTTGAAGCCGCAATGGCATACAATGGCATTTTAACTCCGCAACATGGCCTGGAAATCGGCTTTCAGGCGCAGATCAATGGCGCAACAACAGCCGACCGGGATGTAAAATTAATCTGGTCTAAAGCCGATACCACAGACCAATCCTGGGAAAAGCCCAACCTGTTCGGTAGAGCGCTTTTCTTTGAAATGGGAAGAACGGATATTCCGGAAGCGAGTGTAGTCCAAATGATTCCAACAGCCATACCTACAATTTCTCCCTCGATCAATAAACAACTGATCAGTGTTAATCAAACCGGTTATTTACCTTCCAGTCAAAAGATCGCCATCCTCGTCTTTGACTCATTGGAAAGCCAGGATTGGCAATTTGTAAATAGCAGTGGCGAAGTACTTTTGAGCGGAAAAACGTTAATCAAGGGGATGGATTCTGTTTCCGGTGACTTTGTCCATGTCATCGATTTTTCAGAATTCTCGCAAACAGGGGACGGGTACCAAATCATTTCCAATGATAAGAAAAGTCCGCCATTTAAGATTGCTGCCAATCTTTTTGACCAATTAACATTTGATGCGATGACTTATTTCTACCACAATCGCAGTGGCACACCGATCGAATCAAAATTTGTTGGGGATCTCTGGGCACGTCCGGCTGGACATACATCAGATTCTCAGGTCACCTGTTTTAAAGGCAAAGATGCGGATGGAAACACCTGGCCAGGTTGTGATTATTCGCTGGATGTTGCCGGCGGTTGGTATGACGCCGGAGATTTTGGAAAATATGTGGTGAATGGGGGAATCTCTGTTTGGACACTCTTGAATTTGCATGAGAAATTTCCCGGTGCATATCCGGATGGATCCCTGGCGATCCCGGAAAATGAAAATGGCGTTTCCGATCTCCTGGATGAAGCACGATGGGAAATGGAGTTTCTGCTGTCCATGCAGGTGCCACAGGGGCAGCCGCTAGCGGGAATGGTACATCACAAGATTCATGATGAAAGTTGGGCACCGATTCCTATGATTCCGCCATCAGTTGTGGAGAATGATAATGAACATAAGATAGATGGAACAGGGCGTTATCTCTTTCCTCCTTCCACTGCAGCCACGCTCAATCTCGCGGCCACAGCAGCTGCCAGCGCAAGAATTTGGGAAGGAATCGATCCTGATTTTTCTGCGAAATGCCTTCAGTCAGCGGAAATAGCCTGGTCTGCAGCAATCGCCAATCCCTCAATTTATGCAGGCAACACGCCGGGGCAAGGTGGCGGAAACTATGATGACAAAGATGTTTCCGATGAATTTTATTGGGCTGCAGCAGAGCTTTTTATAACTACCGGGAAAAATACATACAGAGATTACTTGCTCGAATCACCTCATTTTGGAAAATTGGATTCATTTGATTGGGGTCACACTGCCGCCCTTGGCACAATTTCACTTGTATCCGCACCAAATCAACTTCCGGCGGATAAGAGTGAAATTCTGAAAACAGGTGTTTTGGCATTTGCAGATGAAATGCTGGCCATACAAACCAAAGATGGTTATTCCGTTCTTATAAAAGGAAATTATCCCTGGGGATCCAATGGTCTGATTATGAACAATATGATTTTGATGGGTGTCGCTTATGATCTAAGCGCCGATATCAAATATCTAAACTCGGTACGTCAAAGTATGGATTACGTCATGGGGCGTAATCCGGTCAACCAGAGCTATATTTCCGGCTATGGAACTTACAGCATGCAACACCCGCATCACCGCTTCTGGGCAAATGATCCGGATGCAGGTTTTCCGCCACCACCATTTGGAGCACTTTCCGGTGGTCCGAATTCGACGGCGAATGACCCGGTTGCAAACACTGCCGGCTTGTTGGATTTGCCTGAATCAAAGCGCTATATCGATGACATTGGTTCATTTACTACGAATGAGGTCACAATCAACTGGAATGCACCACTGGTTTGGATCAGTGTTTATTTAAATGAGCATCATGAATAAGTGAGTTAACCCTTATTTTCGAGGAGGCAAAAATCTATCCCAAGTTAAAGGGACGGGTTACTGTTTATTGCCAGCATTTCCTCTAAAAATGTTTTGAGTAAGCTGGCACTGTTTTTTTCGGTATCCCGCGCTGCATACAGTAGGGTGACGTCGTCTTTTTTGAGTGTTTCCAGAATTGGTTTCCATGACTGCGGGTTGGATACTAATTCCATTCTGTAACGCTTTTGAAATTCATCCCATTTTTCCGGGTCATGCTGAAACCACTGACGTAATTCCGGGCTGGGAGAGACATCCTTCAGCCAGGCTTGAATCACCAAACTCTCTTTTTTCATACCGCGCGGCCATAGTCGTTCTACCAAAAATCGAATTCCATCGTCTGGTGACTGCGCCTCGTAAACTCGTTTGATTTTGATCATGCCCGAGAGTTATCAGGTGTCGATTCTTCATTAAAATATTTTACAAAACAACGTCGGCGTTTGTGCTGGCGATTTTCGAAGAATTTCCACATTGTTTGCACATGTTGATTATGCTCAAGGTTCGGGCTGCTTTCGATATACTTCACACCGCGCTTTAAGAATGCATCGTACATTTGGTACATCACCAGACTATTTACACCTTTCCCTAAATATTCATCCCGAACTCCGATCAGGTATAGATCAGCCCGATCGAATTTTCGCATCGCAGAAAGGAAATGAATAAACCCGAAGGGAAAAATGTTGCCTTTGCTTTTTTGCAGTGGTTTTGTGAAGGACGGGAAAGAAATGCCAAATGCAACCACACGGTCATTTTCATCAAAAACCACGGGAATCAAGTCTTTAATCGCAAAACCGAAATACGAATCAATATAAAACTTTACTTGCGCTTTGCTGAAAGGAACTGTGCCATATAGATGCCGATAAGATTCTTCGACGACATCAAAAATTTGTGGGGCGATTTTCAAAAGATCTTTCTTCGTACCTTGGAACATTTTAAGGTTGTATTTTCTTGCAACAATTTCTGCAGCTTTTTTAATTTTTTCCATCGAAGCATCGGTGAGCGATATCTCGTATTCCACCCAATCCACAGCTTTTACAAAACCAAGTTCTTCAAGCCTGGTTTTGTAATAGGGATAATTGTAAAGCGTTACCAGGGTAGCGTCCTCATCAAATCCTTCAATCAACAAACCTTCCCTGTCCAGATCGGTAAATCCAAGCGGACCATGAACGCCATCCATCCCTAATTCTTTTGCCCACGCTTCAACTTTTTCCATTAATGCTTTGACGACATTTGCATCGTCGATAAAATCCAGCCAGCCAAATCGTAATAATTTTTTACCCCATTTTTGCTCATGGGTAGGAACTAATAAGGCAGCCACCCTACCGACGATCTTATCATCCCTGGTGGCTATCCAAAATCTAGCTTTTGAATCAACAAAAGCCGGGTTCTTATCAGCCCTCAACGTATTGACCTCATCAAAAAACAGACTGGGTACATAATGAGGATTACCTTTGTAGAGTGTGAGCGGGTAGCGGATGAAGGTTTTTAAGTCGCGATTATTTGTTATTTCAGAAATTTGAATGCTCATTTTGCTTCCTGTTTCTTAGCGATTGTATAATTTTTCTTTTTTTGATTGCTGCAAAAAAACTTTAGAATGAATAAAATTGGTTCGAATATTGCACTGTGGATTATTCACCGATTTCATTGCTTTAGATTCTATTCAAGTTTGGTGAATTATTGTTCTTGTTGGCAACATTTCTATTTTGATGAGAAATGCTTTGGATGATTTTCGGGTTTGAACACTTTATCGCTTTTAAAAAAATATGATAAATAAGGTCGATAAATTATTATAATGGAACTTTTTACAGGTTACTAACGTTTAATACAATGATTAAATGGAATTAAAAACTATGCTAAAGAACCGCTTAATTGCTATCATCCTGTTAATATTTTCTTCCCTGATGCTATTCGCAGCTGATAATCCACCTCCATCGACAGCTTCAGAGGAAATACAAGCTGAGCTTTCATCAGCTTTCTTCAGTCGTTTAGATTCAGTCGCTGCCAAGAGTTTTCTTACTTTTAATTTATTTACGCCGGAAGTCGATACCGCTTTCATCAGTCCGGATGGGAAAACCGCAGTCATTTGGCTTGCCCTTCGTGATGATGGGGGGCGACTTTTGGCAACAGAACCTGGTCTTGTGGTTGCAAATATTACAGAAAATGGCTGGGAGGTTCTCTTACCTGGTGACGCTGGTTGGGATGAGACAATTGCAGCTCTGCCGGAAGGTATGCTGCCGGCAGAAAAAAGCCCGCCACCAGACAATATGATTCTGGATACAGTTGCGGAATTGGATACACTGACGGGTTATTACTTGCCTTATGCTGCCGGAACATCGCGCTGGTTGGAAGGTTCGATCAGCCACTTTCAATATATTCCCGAATTAGGTTATCCTTCCTGTACAATCGAGTTTTGCCATTATGCATTTGATTTCACAGATGACAATCACTACCCATTATTAGCTTCAAAAGGCGGGACAGTATACTCCTCTCGTGACACTTGCACAGATGGTAGTGAATCATGCACAAACTACATTGTTTTATATAATGCCAATGACAACGCCTATCAAATTTACTTACACTTATCAAATGGAACCATTCCGGACAAATTAACAAACAATTCAACGGTTGTTCGCGGTCAATATCTGGGCGACACGGATGATACCGGCTATAGTACGTCCAATCATGTCCATTTTATGGTGGTGGACAGCATTTGGGCTGCCAGCGGTTATTATTGGGGCCGATCCATTGATATTCGATTTGCAGATGTTGCTATTAATAATGGTATTCCACGCACCTGTTACGAGGTCACCAGTTTTCCGATTTATGATGGAGCAACACAGTGTCTGGGTAATCGATCCGATCCGCGTAATCCAAATAATGATTGGTTCCCTTCAGGGAATGTTGGCGCATATCCACCCACCGGATCATATACCCGTCCGCTTGCTGGAGCGACAGTGACGACTGGAGACAATCCATTAATCGACGTCACAGCAACCGCTACTGATGATGTGCGTGTTGCTGCAGTACGTATGATTGCATGGATCAATAGTCAATGGGTGGAGATTGGACCTCGGGTTACCTCTCAAGCTTCTCCGGGTGTTTATGATTGGGATGTGAATCTTTGTTCAGTCGCTCCCCTCAATGGACCGCTTACCGTAGCTTTACGCGTCTGGGACCATGAAGGGAATGTTTCCGCCGCCTTATCACAACGAACAATTCAGGTTGATCACGCCTGTCCGTTGCCTACCGGCTCAATTACCAGCCCAATATCCGGAGCAACGGTTTTAAGTGGTGTAAGTCCTCTCATGGCTGTCAGTGCTACTGCCAGTGATGATGCAGGCATTGCATCCGTCCGCCTGGTTGCAAAAATGAATGACCAGTGGGTTGAAATCGGACCAATGGTTTCTCAACCTGTGCAACCGGGTCTATATCAATGGAATGTGGATATGTGCGCGGTTGGTCCCCTCAATGGCCCCCTCGAAATCGCTTTACGCGTCTGGGATCAAAGTGGTGGCATGGCGTCTGCGCTCAGTGCGCGTACAATAACGATTGACCACGCCTGTCCAATGCCACCAGTCAGTCAGCTCAATCCTGCGGTCGTAAACAATTCTACTGCTGTGAATCTTGGTTGGATTATTTCCAGTGCGGAGGCAGGTTTAGGATCATTTGAATTACAGTGGCGAATCGGGTCAGGAATTTGGTCACCCGAAAACATTCTCCCATACCCGGGTAGTCAACGGTCAGCCTGGTTTGTAGGACAGCCGGGAACCACGTATGGATACCGCTTACGTGCGATAGATTCAATTGGCCAATTGGAAGCATGGCCGGCTGGAGATGTAGCTGAGACGACGATCTCACTTCCATCTACATGTAATGCTGATCTTTCTGAACCAGACGACAATTCAGCCCAGGCAAAGTCCTTGGCTCTTGGAGATGCGGTGCAGAGAAACCTGTGTGGAGCAGGTGATCCGGATTGGTTCCTGTTAAATATTATTAACCCGGGTTATTACAGGGTGAGTGCTAATTCTGTCAGTGGTGGGGCAGCTGTGAAAATCACTGTCTATAAAGATGATGGGGTTACACTGCTGGCAAGCGGAATGGCTCCGGATATCGCACAGGCGGCAAATCTGGTCTTCAAGGTGGATGTGGCAGACAGTTACTATGTTAAAATCGAACCTATGGTGGCCAACCTGACAGGCACGAATGCTGTTTATGAAATTTCAGTCAGCCAGGTAAGTGTAAATTTCCTCCCGCTGATGTCACGGTAATTTTTGCCAACAGGTTTAAAGGATTAGCGTTTCCATACGAAAGGGAAACGGAGATTATTGCTGCCATTGAAACAACCTCATTGGAAACAATAATCCGGAAATGGTGAATCCCTTCCGGATTTTTCCATATCATTTTCCCGCTTTGCCGCCATCTATCCGGTGAAAAAAATTAATCTCTTTACTGATGGTAAACAGCAGTAAAGAAAATCGAGGGGGATGTAAAACTTATCACTTAGGCGATGAATTTCTTATTATATTCCGTATGTTTGAACAGGACCATACTCGCCATTCGACCGGGAGCATCTCCGGATATTCCGGTATGCTTGATATAGCATGAAGAACTGGTACTGATTTGTTTCAATTCTTATTAATTATTTATTTTTTGTAAAAACCATTTCCAGCAAAAAATGCCGATCCAGATAAATTTAGGAGATTTAAAATGAAAAAAAATGTTGCCCAAAAGTTGGGATTCTGGTCTTCTGTTTTTGTTGCAATACTAGGTGTGGTTTATTTGTGTTTGATCAGTATCTTTTTTGCCACTGAAGGATTTGTATTTCCACCCAGCCAGATTGTGCAATTAATTGGCGGTATTGTCACCTTCCTAACTGTTCCCGGTCTTATTATTCTTTTCAATGCGATTCAGCATAGTAAAGATTGGGAAAATAAAGTCCTCGGCTCACTTGGCATTACGTTTATTACCTTATTTGCTGCTACAGTCAGCATTAATCGATTTGTTCAGCTTACCATCATTCAACAAAGTGTCCCGGGTGCAGCCAGTCAGGATTTGGCTCGTTTCCTTCCTTACTCAACCGGTTCGGTTATGTTTGCGCTTGAAATGTTAGGTTGGGGTTTCTTTTCTTCATTGGCTGCTTTGTCTGTTGCGCCACTATTTCATGGTTCCCGGCTCAATGGTGCGATCCGATGGCTTTTTGTTTCTTATGCCCTTTTTTCCCTGACAGGGGTAATTGGTTTTTCCATCGAAAGCCCGATATCATCCGCGGCATTTGTCGCCTGGGGTCCCATTCTTTTAGGTTTATCAATACTATTGGCGATCTATTTTCATAAGGAAAGATAAGATTAATTAAGTATAATAAAAACCAGCCTTTTGAAAACCCCTGAAAATCGGGAAGCGAATTGATGATGATTGTTTTTCAATTCCTTCCTTCAAAATAGATTGATTTTGCCAGAAAGATGCCATCTCAATGAGGCAGCTAAAATGATTGATGTGTTTCTGGATCATCGAATTCATACAAAAGATTATCCCACAACGGGTAAGGGGTATAATCATTTGTATGCTCCGTAGACGTTATAATCGCATCCTATTATTTTTTA
>CAZPIM010000031.1:0-1802 GCA_964586385.1 uncultured Anaerolineaceae bacterium | reverse complement strand
CAGAAATTTCGTGAATTTAACGCGATCCCGATTGCTTCCGCATCCATCGGGCAGGTTTACACAGCCAGGTTATGTGCAGTCGAAGAAGATGGAAAAGAATGCCCATCTGTTGTAGTTAAAGTACAGCGTCCTCGTATCGAAGAGATTATTAATGTGGATCTTTCGGCAATCAGGAAAGTGGGCGGGTGGATGCAGAAGTACCGGCCCATCAGCAAACACGTAAATGTACCCCGTTTGATTGGCGAATTCAGTCAAACGTTATATGAAGAAATCGATTACTTACATGAAGGCAAAAACGCGGAAGCTTTTGCTGAAAATTTCAAAGACTTGCCCAACGTCCGGGTACCTGCTGTTATCTGGAGTCACACCACCAAACGCGTTCTGACGCTGGAAGACGTGGTTGGTATAAAAATCACGGATTATGCAGCTATTGAAGCAGCAGGGATCGATCGAAGCGCAGTCGCAATCCGGCTGTTTGATACGTATCTAAAACAAATCTTTGAAGATGGTTTCTTTCATGCTGATCCACATCCTGGTAATTTATTTGTTCAGGCTCCGGCAGAAAATGCAGATCCCGAAGATTGGAAATTGACATTTGTCGATTTTGGAATGACAGGAACCCTTCCGGAATACACGTTTAAAGGAATACGTGAAGTGTTATTTGCAGTGGGGACTCAAGATGCACATCGGCTCATGCAATCTTACCAGCAATTGGATATACTTCTACCCGGGGCGGATTTGGAACTTTTGGAGCGTGCCAGCCAGCATGTATTCGAACGGTTTTGGGGAAAATCCACAAATCAAATCATGGGGATTCACGCAGATGAAGCCCGTGATTTTATCGACGAGTTTGGCGAACTAATGTTTGAAATGCCCTTTCAAATGCCTGAAAATCTGATTTTACTGGGCAGGTGTGTAAGTATTCTCTCGGGAATTTGTACCGGCTTGGACCCTAACTTTAACATCTTCGCACGTTTGACCCCTTACGCCGGGAAATTGCTGGAGTCCGAGGATGGTGGCAAGTTAAAAACCATTTGGGACGAAGTCCTGAAAATTGGTCAGTTATTATTGAAACTACCCTCAAAAGCAGATTCTTTACTTACCAGGATGGAACAGGGACGGCTGGAAGTAAAAGTTCCTGCATTATCCAGAGAAATGGAACGAGTAAACCGTAGCCAGCGCAAAATAGTCACTGCCATTGTTTTTGCAGTTTTTCTATTGAGCGGGGTGCAGCTATATATTGCGGATGAAGTCGTGCTGGCAGCAGGGTTCGGAGGAGTTGCCCTCCTGACTTTTATCTGGTTGCTGCGAGTAAGATAGGATTAATTAAACAAAAAAGGACATGAAATTTCATGCCCTTAATTTGATTGTAATTCGTAAGAATTTTATTTCGTAGATTTCTCTGCATGCTCAATCGCAGCATCGAGAAGACTGCGTAAGCCAAGCAGGAATTCTTTTCTGGCAGCACGTTGGTTTTCGCGGACTCCCTCAGGAATGAAAGATTCCACTACCTTATGCATATTCTCGTGTGCAGCGCGCATATGTCCGCGTGCTTCTTCGAATTTCGGATTTCCCGGTCGTTCAGTTGTTTTTTCAGCCATTTCTTCCTCCAACAAGCTTATCGCCAAAAATGACATAAGCTCTTGATTGCATTATATAGTCTTTTAGAAGCTAGTCAAGGGGCACATCATTTCAGGTACATTCTTTGAATTCCACTGTGATAAAGGCACTTAGTTTAAATGAATATGGGAATTTAACTTAAAAATCGCAATTTCGAAATTGACCTAGTTTAAATTTGCCTG
>CAZPIM010000030.1:22329-29144 GCA_964586385.1 uncultured Anaerolineaceae bacterium | reverse complement strand
TGTCAATAACACAACCAGAATAAGTGGGAGCAGGGTGCCGGGAATAATATTGAGAATGGCGGATTTTTCACTGACCAACTGGATAAAATCCGAAAATTGGGTATTCCCGAGAAAAGCACTGACGATTGGGGCAGGCTGCATGCCTTGCTGGATTCCTTGAACTGTTCCGACCAGAATGGTCGTTCCGGCACTGCCAAAGGTCACCGAAACACTATTGGATAATAACGATAATACAACCGCCGCCATGGGGGGGAAACCAAGCGCAACCATGAGTGGAGCGCAAATTGCTGCCGGGCTGCCAAATCCGGCAGCACCTTCCAGAAAACTTCCCAGTAACCAGGCGATGATGATGGCTTGTATACGTTGATCCGGGCTGATATGCATAAACCACTTACGGATCGAGACCATCGCTCCACTACTGATAAGTGTATTTAAAAGTAAGATGGCACCAAACAGGATCCATATTACTGAAAAAGCAATGATTAATCCCTCAACAGAAGCAGCTGCAACCTGAAAGACCGGAATTCTCCAACCAAAAATACCAATTAAAGCAAACGCTAACCAACTGATGGCCATCGCTCTTGTAGCAGGTAACCGCAGGATGATGATTAAGAAAGTGACCAGCAATACAGGTGTGATCGTGATAAGAAAATAAAAGATGTCCATTTTTACACGAAGGCAATTTTATCATCTGGCAGGTGTTTTCGTGTATTTCTGGAGTGACGATTTTTGAAAACTGCTTGACATGAACCGGTATCTATATTATAAATATAGAACATACGTTCTTAATCTTGAGGAGATGGTATGAAAGAGGAAGTCAGTTTAATAAAAATCGTGGATCGCTTGAATGAAATTGAGCAACGAGGTGAACTTTTAACCCTTTCTCAAAAAGAAGAAGCAAAAATCTTTTTAGCCACGTTTTTTATTGATAATCCGATTTATCTGGGATTTCACATTCCAACCCTGGATTTTTCACGGGGCGGGCAATTGTATACCGGAGAACGCATACACACCAGGATGGGGATTCATACGGTACTGAGTTTGGAAATCTGCCGCGCTTTACTTTCTCTGCTTGGTTATCAATCGGATCTGGAGCACATCATGAATGTGGTCGATTCCCGGCTGGCGAACAAATGTTATGTCAGGGATTATTGTGTCACGGGAGAATGTGTCTATGCAGCTTTAACTTTTTGGCGTTACCTACTGGTCTCGGATTGGTCTGATCGGGAACAACGCCTGAAAAATTATTTGCGAATATTAAGAGAGAATAGGGATGGCAATGGGGGTTGGAAACACTTCCCCTTTTATTACACGTTGTTTGTCCTGCAGGAAACACAACTTCCGGAAGCCAGAGAAGAACTTGCTTATGCGCTGCCTGCCTGTCATTCACACTTGCCAAATTTAGTGATTGGCGAACCATTCCGCTCAAGAAGAAAGATGGTGCTGGATTATTGCATTTCCAATTTGCACAATGAACCATCACCAGCCTTGCCTTTAGGTATTTGAGGCTGTTTCCTTTTTAATATTGTCCTAACGTACCTTTCGCTCGCACTTTTCGCTCTAATGCTGTAAAGGCTACAACTCCAATAATAATCATCAGAGCCATAAAAATGAGTAAAAGATTTATCTCCTGATGAATCGGAAGTATTGTTTTGGTCTTTAAGAGCCATCCGCGCACGGCATCAAAACCATACGTCAGAGGGATGCTGAGAGCGATTGGCAGAAGCCAACGCGGCAAGGCGTTAACAGGAAATTGCGACCCGGATAGCAAATCCACCAGAAATGACCCCATATCTACCATTGTATTCGCTTCACGCATGATCATGACCAGGGCAGCAAAGGCAAATCCAAACCCGTAAAGACCCAAAAGCATCGGTAGCATTGTTAAAATTGCAGCCATCAAATTCCCGGTTGGGTGAAACCCAAACATTAATGCAGCTAAAATAACCATCAGAATCGAAGTGATGGAGGTGATGAAAAGGTTGTTCAATGAGCGTCCAACCAACAAGAGCAACCGGTTGATAGGAGTCATCCAGTTACTTTCCAACACCCCGGCGTCCATGTCATTTTTCAAAGAGTAACCCATTCCCCAAAACACTGTGGAAATGAAATTACTGATAACAGCGCTGATAATTAAAAACGACATATAGTCCGAACTGCCACTATATCCTGCAAATCCCAGTGCTTGTCCATCCTGACTGAATGCTTTTCCCAAAAAGAAGATTGGTGCCAGCCAGATCAGGGGATTGAAAACGGCTGTGACTGCATTGAATGGATATCGCCAGTAGACTTTCCAGTCTTTTTTTGCGATGACAAACAGAACGTTGATATTCGAGCGCAAGGTAATTTTGGGGATTTTCAAATAATCATTTGGCATATTCATTTCCATAATTAGTATTGTCCGATGGAGCCGCTGCGACGGGAAAGTCTTTCCATGATTGTAAAAGCACAAAAACCAATCACCATCCAAAAAATCCCAAAACCGATTAAGATCAATAAATCTTGTTTGACAGCATTAAAATCAGCCCCGATCAACGTGATATTGCGGATCACCCGAATTACGTATGTTTGCGGTAACCACTGGCTGATCATCTTCATCCAATCCGGCAGAATGCTGATCGGATAGGTTATGCCACAAAAAATCATCACCAGTCCCCGGACAAGATAAACCAAAGAATTGGCTTCTTTAACCCGGATGACGATGCTTGCAAACACAATCCCGATGCCATAAATGGATGGCAGAGCGACCAGGAATGCCAGTAAAATCAGTAGCGGATTTCCCTGAAATTGCACCTGAAATAAAAAATGATATTCCAAAAAAGTAACCAGAATGATCAAAAAGATGGTGAACATTTGCACCACGACCGATCCGATCATGAGCGAAAAACGCCAGGCGGGACTTAACCAGTTTGATTCCAGTGTTCCGCGTAATTGTTCATCCCTTAGTGAAAAACCGATATTCCAGAGAACAATGTTTTGCCACATCCATACCATTGTTCCTATGACAATGTATCCAATGTAATTTTCAGTACCCGTTGACTGATTAAAAACAGCAAGCGCAATTTGGTCCGGACCCGCAAAAGCGCGTGCTGTCAAAATATAGGCGGCAGGAAAAATCAGTGGCCAAAGAATAAGTTGAATGACCCATGTTGGGTATCGAACCATATGCAGCCACTGCTTTACAATGACGGCTTTAATTACAGCTAATTCTGAAAAAAACTGTTTCTGTTTCTGGATGATTGTGTTGGAAATTACAGCCATTGTTTGCTTTCTCAATCTCTCAATGCTTTGCCAGTCAAATGGATAAACACATCTTCGAGAGAAGGTTTAAGGATGTTCATGTTGACAAGTTGTGTTCCATTGACATTAACACGTTCAATGATGGTCGGAATCGTCTTACGACTATTGGCTGTTTGCAGGCTGACAGCATATAAAGAATCCTTTTCACCCGCTTTAACCAGCAAATTTTCCACATCCGGAACCTGCTGTAAAATGGTTTCCAGTTGGTCAAACCAACCGCTGATTTCCATTCGTATTACTTCTTTTTGTTGTATGCGTTCTTTCAATTGATCGGGAGTTCCCAGCGCAATTATTTTTCCTTGATCAATAATGCCAATCCGGTCTGACAATAAATCAGCCTCCTCCATGTAATGGGTGGTTAAAAGAATTGTGTGTCCTTCGGCTTTCAACTTTTGAACTAGCTCACGCACGTTCCTTGCTGCCTGTGGATCCAATCCCAATGTTGGTTCATCGAACAGGAGGATCGGTGGTTTAGCTACCAATGCCTTGCTGATGGCAATTCTCTGTTTCATTCCGGTGGAGTATTTTTCAACCATCTCATCCGCCCGATCTTCAATTTCCATCAATTTCAACAATTCATCAACCCGTTTTTTTGCCACATTGGTAGGGATGTGATAAAGGGCCGCAAAATATAGCAGGTTTTCTCTGCCGGTTAATTTCCAATAAATGCTTCGTTCGCCTGCCAGTAATGTTCCCAAACTTTGCCTGACCATTGTTGGCTGCTTTCGGATGTCATATCCGTTTACGAATGCTGTACCACTGGTTGGCTCTAATAATGTACACAACATGCGAATCGTGGTGGATTTCCCTGCCCCATTGGGTCCAAGAAGTCCAAAAACCTCTCCCTGGTGAATGGTCAGGTCGATTCCATCAACCGCAACGAACGGAGGTTGGGGGGCTTTTTTTTGGAAAAGCTTGAATTTTTCTGCGCTTGCGTTATTCTTTGCTTTTTTTTGTTTGAAATGTTTTACTAACTGGATAGCTTCAATTGCGTTTTCCGTCATACCATTCTCCAATAATTGAAAAACAATGCTTACTTCAATACAATTGACATTGTAAACAAAAATATTCAATTAGTCAATACTAATATTAAATATTATAAAATTTATGTAAATATAAATTAAATAAATTTATTATGCATTTAAAAATTCTTTAAAATTCTTTAATCATTCGTATTGTGGATGATACCTTCATCATGATAATTTCCGTTATAATATTTTCATCCGACCTGAAAGATCTGGTGAAATGATGGATTTATATCACAATTATTTGTCTCCCTTTAGTTGGCGGTATGCCAGCCAGGAAATGCGTTCCCTTTGGAGTGAAAATTCAAAAAGAAAAATGTGGCGACAAATCTGGGTCGCCCTGGCGAAAGCACAGTCGCATTATGGTTTGGTCAGCCCGGAACAAATCGCCGAACTTGAAAAAAATGCAGAATTCATCGATATGGATACCGCACTCGCTTTGGAAGCAGAAATTCACCATGATTTAATGGCAGAACTAAAAACCTTTGCATCCCAATGCCCGCTGGCAGGAGGAATTTTGCATTTAGGTGCAACTTCCATGGATATTGAAGATAATGCGGACGCAATGCGTTTGCGGACTGCGCTGGATTTGATTGAGAAGTCATTGTTAGAAACACTTGCGCAATTGGCTTTCATGATTGAAAAGTATAGCGACCTACCCGTGATGGGTTATACACATATCCAGCCCGCCGAACCCACTACACTTGGTTATCGCTTGTCGGTCTATGCCCAGGATCTATTAGAAGATTTTCACCATTTGAGGCAGGTCCGATCTGAAATTAAGGGGAAAGGTTTTAAAGGAGCAGTGGGCACCGCAGCAGCATATTCAGATTTAATCGGTTTTGAAAATCTGGAAGAATTTGAAACGCAATTAAGTGAGAACCTCAATCTCACATTTTTTCCTGTAACAACCCAAACATATCCAAGAAAGCAGGATTACAAAGTGATTTCTGCATTGGCAGGGTTGGGTGCTTCTTTACATAAATTCGCACTGGATTTACGTATCCTCCAGTCACCATCCATCGGAGAGATGAGTGAACCATTTTCCAGAAATCAGGTAGGCTCATCCGCTATGCCTTTCAAACGTAATCCAATCAACGCGGAGAAAATTGATTCCCTTGCGAGGCAACTTTCTGTTCTTCCGCAAATTGCCTGGCAAAATGCAGCCAACTCGATTTTGGAACGCACGTTGGATGATAGCGCAAATCGTCGCACCATTTTGCCGGAATCTTTCCTGATCGTTGATGAGTTATTATCCGTTTGTAATCGCATTTTAAAAAATATTACCATTGATGAGAAAGCAATTGCCAGAAATTTTTCTTTGTATGCGCCATTCGCTGCAACTGAAAGGGTAATGATGGCTGCATCCAAAAATGGAGCTGACCGGCAGGAAATGCATGAAATCCTCCGGAAACATTCTCTTTCTGCCTGGAATGACATTCAAAATGGAAGTGAAAATCCATTACAAACGATTTTACGCAATGATCCTGCCTTGAAACAATGGATTTCTGAAGCCGATATTGAGCGCTTGCTTGACGTACGTTCTTACATTGGAATAGCAAAAAAGCATGCTTTAATTCTCGTAAAAAAGATTAAAGAACTATTAACGGATGCTTAAAAAATGTTGACAAAAATTATCCAATTTATTTGATATAATGTCTGTCGGATATTGAGTGCTTAAAGTATAAAACGTATTGCTAGACCAATTCTTTTTAGAATCTGCTTTCGAAAAACCAATCCTTTTTCGTAAGAAATACTCGACGAAAGTAGAGTGAACAAATAAAATCCAATTGGTAATATTTCTTTACACAGAGAAAGTAGTAAAGAGAAGGAAACCAATGGAAAAAGAAATATCACGTAGAAATTTTATAAAGAAAAGTTTTATAATAGCAACTGCATCCGGGTTGCTTTTATGTGGCGGAACGACTGTAATTGCTACATATAAACCTGATGTGGTTAAACCGACAAGAATTTTTGGAGATGGAAAAATGCAAAATAAAACATTAATTGCTTATGCCAGTAAAGCCGGCTCGACAATTGAAATTGCAACACATTTGGCAAAAATGCTTTCAAGTAAAGGAATTCAGGTTGATCTGATTCCTGTTGAGAAAGTTACTGATTTATCCGAGTATCAATCAGTGATTCTCGGCAGCGCAATACGTGTTGGCCGGATTTTACCGGAGGCGATGAAATTTGTGGAAAATTATCAAACAGAATTACTGACAAAAACATTTGGCATTTTTGTGGTTTGCATGACACTCAATCAGGATACAGAAGAAAATAGGAAAATTGTGAGCGATTACTTGATTCCGGTTCGCGCTTTGGTAAAACCTTCCAGTGAAGCGCTTTTTGCAGGTGTTATGGATCTGAAGAAATTAAATTTACTGGAAAAATTAATCATTAAAGCAATGAAAGCACCTTTAGGTGACTTCCGGGATTGGGAAAAAATTGAATCCTGGGGTAGTCTCGTTTCATTAAATTAGATTTTTC
>CAZPIM010000030.1:15435-22229 GCA_964586385.1 uncultured Anaerolineaceae bacterium | reverse complement strand
CTTGGATCCCTCAAATCTTGGATTACAGGTAAATTTAGATCGAATTACCAGTGACTATCAAAACTCATTGACAATTTTAAGCGACCGTATCGGTGCAAGTCATATTTCACAATTCTTAACCATGGAAATTCCGGTTGTTTTTCAGGTATTAATCAGCCTGATTAGCTTCTTTATCGTTTTGATCTTAGCAACATTGCAGGAATGGAGAATAAATGAATTAGTGTGGAGTCTATGGATATCCAGCCTTACTCTTGGATATACTTTCTTAATATCGTCCATAGTGGCAAAAGCCATCCACCAGGGCATGGCGCATTCTGAACTTGAGTCTCCCGAGAATGAGATAAATTCAGTCCATCCTCTCATCGGCTGGATGATGGCTATTGGTGGAGGAATTTTTACGATTGCATTTTTTACTGTACATTTTGGTATGTTTCATTTTGTTCACGGAATATTTCTTAATTTATTTTTCCCTTTACAGGAAGTATCCCAGGGAGATATTCCAAATTTCTTTCTCTTGATTAAAACTTGTTTGACCTCATTTTGGCCTGTCATTTTATTTAGTTTGATTATGCAAATAAAAATATTTCAGCAAATTATTCTTTCCCCCGGGAAAGATTTGTTAGCCATGCCTTATAAAAATGTTGTTAAAATGCATATCAGCATTTTACTTTTTGCATTTTTAAGTAAGGCAAAGGTTAACGACATTTTTCTGCCGTACTTACTGATTGTCTATTTTTTCCCATTTCAGGCTGTCCTTAATTATTTTAAGAATCGAAAAAAGGAACAGATCGCAGATCTAAATTAATGATGTCGTTCTGATAGCTCAACAGTTATCGAGTGATTTTCTTTACAATGGGAAAAAGTAAGTGCAAATCAAGCCCAGGCTGTAAAGACAACTGAAAATGAGTGTAAGTTTTCCGGTTCCTGCAAGTGTTAGGTTTAATTTTTTCCCTTGATCTTGCAGAACGGATTTCACCAATGGAATGGCAATTGGTATTGAAAACAAGCACAATAAAGGCCAATATGAACTCAAATGACTGAAACTTATCAGGAATACGATCAGATAAGCCAACAGAATTGTGACGATAAATTCCTGCTTTGCCCAGGTGCTTCCGAACCGTACTGCCAGTGTTCGTTTCCCGCTTGTTTTATCCCCATCAATGTCTCGCAGATTATTAACAACCAAAATTGCTACAATCAACAAACCAACTGGTAACGAGGATAACACCGCTAAAAGACTGACAGTTTTTGTCTGGGCATAATATGTCCCACATACCGCGGCAATTCCAAAAAAAAGGAAGACAAATAGTTCTCCAAGACCTTTATAACCATATGGAAATGGTCCTCCCGTATATGCAATTGCTGCCAGGATTGCCAGCACACCAATCAAAACAATCAACCAGCCTGAATTGATTGTCATATAGAGTCCACAGATTGCGGCCAGCGCAAAAACGATCCACATGCCGGTTTTTACCTCTTTAGGAGAAAGCAATCCCGCCTGAGTCATACGCAGTGGTCCTAAACGATTTTGATTATCTGTCCCTTTTTGATAATCAAAAACGTCATTCGCCAGATTTGCTCCGATTTGTAATAATAACGAACCGAAAAGGGCTGCGATGCCAACCAGTGGTGCGAAAGAATTCTCCACAAACGCTACTGCACACCCAATGATGACTGGAGATGCAGCTGCGGGTAATGTCTTTGGTCGTGAAGCAAGAATCCAGGCTTGTTTTTTTGTGATTGAGGAGTGCAAATTCTCAGATTTCAATTTTTTTCCACCCTTATGAGTTTAATGATTAAAAAGGTTGCATTCTTTTTGTGATTTGTGCACGATGTTGCCATTGTTGCATCGTTTTTCTTTCACCAATCATTCTGGCGTATTCTAGATTGCGATTACATTGCAGGATCATGGCATCCTTGCGATATCGCCAATCCGGAATTTCTCCGTATGCTTCATAGAAATAAGGAAGATCTTTTTCAAACTTTGTAAAATTCATGCGGATTGACCATTCCATCCAGGCTAAATCCTCAACGCTTTCACCCAGATGTGCCCACTCCCAATCCAAAATGCAAATATCAGTCATCATATTCAGATCAAACATAATATTGTAAATGTTAAAGTCTCCATGAATCAAAGCAGATCCGTTCCCTTGAATATTTCCCGTCAAATCCTGTACCGGAAATTGATGGATTGTTCTTAGAGCCAGTCCGATGTTATGGAACAATTGCTGACTATTTCCCAAAGACATCAAAGTATCGCAACTTTTACCGGGAACTACTCCGATTGATATTTCAGCTTCATTCGTGTTGATCAGCATTTTTGGAACGGGTATTGTATTAGCAACCGCAATGAGAATGTACTTCTCTGTTTGCCAACGATGAAAAGCACCAGGTCCAATGTATCTCTTAATTACATGGTCCTGCGAGATCGTGACTTGGTTGATCGATAAATCAATACTGTTTTCTTTGATCATTTCTCTTTAATTTACCAAAAACAAAAGATATAGAGGTCTCATTATAATGCGAAACCGGTCATCTTTTTGTTTATGATGGGATTTTCAAAGTGCCAGTTAATACAGAAACTGCGGAGCCACCAACTTTAACGGTTGCAATATTGTTTCGATCACCAACCACTTCAACATAAGCTTGACCGGGTCGATGAAGCCAATGACCTTGCTCAGCAATAAATTTTGGACTATCTAAAAATCCGTAATGCCACAGGTAAGCAGCCATTCCACCGGTTGCAGATCCAGTAAAAGGGTCCTCAAAAAGATCAGGGGGAGGGCTCAAATGCCTCGCAAAGGTTGATCCTTGATCGGATATACCATGTAAGCAGAAAATATGAGTTGAAAACCAATCCCCTTGCCGGTGAAAATTCTGATAAGAGGAACTATTAACATTAATTTTTCTTAAAGCGTCCAAATCACGAACATGAATCATCAGTTGCGGTGTACCGGTGCTGACTGTTTGAATAGGAGAGTTGGGTTCCAGATCGCTTTCAGAAAGACCAAAAATAGGTAAAACTTCACTTGAGTCATAAATACGCATAAATTCCGGAGTTTTTTGACTCATGGTGATACAGGTGACCTCTCCATTTTCCGATAAAATCTCAACCGGGAATATGCCAACATTAAGTTCCAAAGCAATCGACATTTTTTCAGTTATTAACTTTATTTTCCCGGATTCGACTAAGGCGAAGGTGGTTGCAATGGTTGGGTGACCTGCCATTGGTATTTCGCCTATCGGCGTAAAGTAGCGCACCTTGAAATCACCGATGGTTGGTGGCAGTAAAAAGGCAGATTCAGAAAGATTCATTTCTCGTGTGACTGCCTGCATTGTCTCATCATTCATATCTTCACAATCAAAAAAGACTGCACACGGATTTCCACCAAGTGCATGTTGAGTAAATGCATCTACTTGAATAAATGGATAATATTTCATATTTGTGTGTTTATTCAACCTTTAATCGACACATAATCCATCCTGCGCTGGATCTTCATAAGCAGGAATTGGATCAGATATTTGAATAGATCCATCAAAAAAGACTTTGACCTTGGAAATGAAATATGTGTGTGGACCACAACCGCAGAATTGATAATCATATAAGAGAACCTCAAATCCATCAGCCAAAGTCTCAACCTTCGTCTCCGGCAATTCATCAACCAAATAGCGCAAATCCTGGGTTGCATCAAAATCATACATTGCCTGATGTCCGGTTGCAGCTATCGCATATGCCAATGCTTCCTGTTCATTTTCGATCGGTGCAAAAATTGCCTGAAGTCCGGAAATATTCTGGACGAGTTGATAATTTCCATCCTGAGCAACAACATAACGGACAAGAAGAGGAGAGCGACATCCTTGCTGATAAACTCCTTCTGCTTGTTCATCGACCGGATCTTTTAGATAAGGTGCATAATTGCAGATCACAATCGGAACTTGAGGATTGAGAAGGCTGAAGAAGTCTGAAGTGGTCGTAATGGAATCACAACCCATTGTTTTAAAGGCACTATCATCTGCGCATACCGCAAAATTATCGGATTGCCAGTCACATCCCACATCTAAGAAGACTGTTTTATCGATTGTTTTTAAGTCAGGTTTTTCCTGAGGGACAACCTTTACTTTTCCATTCGATGGCAAAGTAAATTGACAGGCATTAATGAAAAATAGAAATCCGAAGGCGAAAAGGATAAAAATGACAGGTTTATATTTGTACACTTTGACCTCGAAATATTTGCATAAGAATTAGAAAACCAGTCCGTTGATCTCTGATTATTTGGGTGCGAAGTTTCTATTCAATTTTAAATTGTAGCAGGAAATCAAAAAGACTAAAAAAACATTTTCAGAATTTTGACAATTGTTCACCACTTGATTTACCGATTATTAGGGGGAAGTCTTAATAGGCTTTTTTATTTCAATCAAAGGGTTTCGAAAATCATCATTGTCAATAATTAAATTAACATTTTGGTGAGGTGAGCAACGTTCAAAATAAATTTTTTGACCGCCAAAATACCTTTTCTCATATAAAGAGTGGATTTCTTCGTAGGATAATCCATTCAATTTTTCCCGTTCATAAGCACGGTACATGGCAGTATCCAGAGAAATATCAACAAATATCGAAACATCCCAAAATTGAACCAATTCCGGTCTCATCAGAAATATGCCATCGAATAAAATGATCGCATTTTCATCAACCACTTCATAATCCGAATCAATAACGGAATTTGATATTAAATTAAATAGAACTCTCTTTATTTTTCGATTTCCACCCGGGCTGATCGGATTCAGAACATTTTCGATCAGTGATTCATAATTGAATGAATCATAATAATATCCTTCCGGGGAATCTTTTCCTCTCCGGTAGCGAATATGGGTCGGATTGTGAAAATTATCCAGACTTATCTGAATGACTTGACGCCTTGATCTTTTTAAAGGGAAAATCAGTTCTTTAGTAAGTTTTGTTTTTCCTGCAGCATCAATACCATCAATAGCCACCCGTAATGGATGATTTGTTTTTTGACTTAGAATATATGCACTTACCTGGTCCAACATCTGTGATCGTAACATTTTTTTATCCTGTGGATTACTTTTTAATAACGCGTCTTCGTTTTACCAGTAACAATATAACTGCGATCAGTGGCCATATCCAGGCTAGTTCTCCAGGGCCATCTCTACCTGTCTTCTCATCCAAACGTGTAATATGAACCAGTTTGTACTCAGCTGTAATTTGAGTAAGCTCGGTATCGTTCAATTTTTTTGGGTCTACGCCAAATAATGGGGCAGCGAAACCGCTGCATCGCAATACTTCTCTAAGAATTGGCAGAAAATTTGGATCTGACGATACATCTTTTGCTTCACCAACCCATCTGCCTTCCGTTAGCCATACTTCTACAGTCGAGTTTGCCAGAATATTTTTATACCAATCCGATACTTTTCCAAATCCTGCACAACAGTAAATTTCTCCATCAATCACTGCATAGTTGACTGGGGTAAGACGTTTGAACCCTGTATTTCTTCCAATATGGGTGATTACCATAAATTGTCCAAAAACTGATGGCCAAAGGTTTAGCCAATCTGCCAATCCCAATTTCCACAGAAGAATCATAAACCTATTAAAAACTTTAAATATTTTTCGGATTTTATTTACATTTAACTCGTCAACTTTAATCATGTTCATTCCCAACTTCTCTGGTGATTTGCTCAAGAATACTTAAACCATCCCACTCACCCCAACGCTCGGTTATTTGTTCCTGATCATTGATTGTAATAATTTCGATTCCCTGGAAGAAAATACTTCTGAATGTCGGCTCTAAACCAAAAATTTTTCCACGATGGGTCCCGTTTGCACTCCATCGGATAGCAACTTTTCTTGTGAAAGTGTCGACAACTAAATCTTCAATGAATGCATTGAAATCCGGGAAAAATGTATAAAACTCCTCAATACCCTGTCGATAAGATTGGCGATCACTCTCTCTGCCTGCGGGGCTTAAATCGCGAAAGTCAGGATGGTGAATTTGATCGAACTTTGTAAAATCACGTTTAGTCCAGATTTCATTCATCCAATTGCGAGCCACTTGTTCAAGATGTAAATAAGAATCCATCATTAATCCTCTATGTTAATTCCAAATACCGGGATGATATTAATGACCGGCTTTTCATAGAGATGTGCTTTTTTAATGGCATCGACGACATTTTTGACAATATCACTTTTGCACAAAAATTCAATTTTTATTTCTGGTTGTGTTTCATCTTTTCCAATGATTCCAATCGCCGGATTAGCACCTTCGAGTGGTCTCCAATGACCGATTACTTCAGTGGTTGTATAAACGTGATCATAATTGCCGATTGTCCCGGCTCCTGCTTCAGTGATCGAATCAATAATTGCCTGAACATTCCTGCCCGGTGTATACGTTTCAATTTTAATAAATCTAAAATCCATGATATCCATGAAGCACCATTGATAATAATTGCAATTGCTTAATAAATGTTTTTCTTTGGATAGAATAATTGGTTTGGCAAAGGGTATCCCTCATCAGGCGGGAATAAAAATTGAAGGATCGTGTGAAAAATGCTGATTTTTGAACTGACTGGTGGATGAAATTTTTTGGCATCGGCGATGGTTTGCACGATTAATTCCGGACATTTCCCGGGAACCTGATCCCAAATTTCTTCCATATTGTACATCGCATTTTCCTCCTTACTTCAGTATAAGAGAAAATCTAACCCGGTGCAATTATCGAATTGTTTTTTGAAGGAATGAATGATTTTTCATTGGTCAAAAGGTGTCCAGCCAAATT
>CAZPIM010000030.1:11513-15335 GCA_964586385.1 uncultured Anaerolineaceae bacterium | reverse complement strand
AAATCACGATAAGTCGGTTTGTGTTCCATAATTTAATAGCTTATGATTTTTTTTCTTTGGCAATAATATTTTTCAATGCGCTAAAGAGAAATTTTGGCATGGTTGCAACTACCAGACGGTAAGATTCATCAACCATTTGAATAATTTCCTCATCCGGAATGGAACCGTTAATAACAATTGTATTCCAGTGAGTTTTGCTTAAGTGGTATCCGGGTAACACAGCAGGATATTTTCTTCTTAACTGGATTGCCTGGTCCGGATCACATTTCAGGCTAATTCGTATAGGATCATCCTGCCATGCGAGAATTGCAAACATTTTTCCAACGACTTTATAAACTAAAGTATCCGGACCAAATGGTAATTCCATTTTTGTTCCGGACTTATTAATTAAGTACTTATTAAGCATTTCAAAATCCATAATTCCTCTTATTCAATACACCAGAGTAATTCATGTCGGCTTGATTGTTGAAGCTCCAACCATAGCGTTAATCCATTCATTTGAAACAACGCAATTTGGGAAGGAACCTTTTTATTACAAGAAAATAAAACGTCTTTCATTTCCCAAATCTCTGTGAACCAGGCAACCAATTCATTTAATATTATATTTTCTTTATCTGTATTTTGGATGGAATTTCGTGTCCAAAAACGAACAAAGGCTGGTCTTTGTTCAAGAATTACGCTTTCTTTCTCGGTCATTGTCGTGATTCTCTGAATAGGATTAATGTACACACAACCCAAACAAAGTTTTTTATCCGGAGTCAAAATTGTGTAAGTGTATGCAATTTGGTGTAGATGTTCCCAATTGTGAATTTTTAAATCCGCAAGATTCTCTTCCAGGCGAAATTCATCTTCCGGCCAGTCACTTTTACTCCAGGATCGCAGAAATATTCTACTTTCCATTACAGCTTCATAATCTACCAAAAGGTGATCAGGTGAAAGGGGCTCCATATAGCAGTTTCTGGTAGACAGAAACATTGGAATTGTGTACTTTGAAAGGAAAGTGTTATTTCCGTTCATTCTGCCAGGCAGGATCCCAAGGACTGGGAAGTTCAATTCGGAATCGTTCGCCGGGAAGGATTGTCCCTGGATGTTCTGTCCAGGCAATAATACCTCTTCGATGCATTGCAGCTTTGATAAAATCTCTTGCTATTCCTTCGGTTTCCGGATAATGACTTTGTGTGATGTTTGCGGGAGTTTTGCAAGGATTGTTTTCTCCACTACTCGTGAGAACCACACCATTTGTAAAAATTAATCTCGCACCAACCGGTACAACCGAAAAATTCTTTATACCGCTGATTAAAAGATTCCCGGATAACCAGGAAATATCCACCTTCGGAATATTAAGTGATTGTGCTACCTCGCTTAATTCTTCAACTGAAAGGATAGTGATTTGTCTATTATTGCGAATTTTAGTCCCCTTAGGATATTCGGGATTGTGACCATGAGCCAACATCGTTAAGCCAAAGTGGCAATCTCCCACTAATCCTTCGAATGTGATCATACCTTCAGGAATTTCTCTGGAGACATTTTCACCTTCTGCTTTGATTAAAATTTTTTCAACAGATCCCTCAACGGATTGCATTATGCCCTCTTTTTTTAATGGTTTGCATTTATTATTTGTGAATATCGAAAACAACCCAGCGTATGATCATTTACCATTCCGACAGCCTGCATAAACGCATAGATGATAGTTGGTCCGATAAAATTCATTCCCCTTTTTCTTAAGTCCAGGCTTATTTTTTCCGATATTTCGTTTTTTGCTGGTAATTGTGAAATTTGCAAGTATTGGTTGTGACTTGTCTTAAAATCTACATATTGCCAGATAAAAAAGTCAAAACTTCCAAATTCTTTTTGAATTTCTAAAAAAGCTCGCGCATTTTGAATTGCAGACTCTATTTTTCTCTTGTTCCTAATAATTCCCGGATCCGAAAGTAAGGCTTCAATTTTTTCTGACCCATAACGCGCAATTTTCTCCGGATTAAATCCATCGAAAACCTCAATATAACGTTGTCGCTTATTCAAAATAGTTTGCCAACTTAAACCGGCTTGAGCACCTTCTAAAATTAAAAATTCAAAAAGTTTCGTATCATCATGAACTGGTACACCCCATTCAAGGTCATGATAAAGTATAGCTGACTCAGTAGTTGCCCATTCACATCGATGCATAAGTCTTTCCTTTTTACAAAGAATAATTAAGGATTGGATTCGTCTAGAAAATAACGCATGATCGGGCGGGTGGGGGATCTGCGTTCGACTTCAACGAATCCGGCTTTTTGAAATGTACTTTGGAATCCAGTGTAAGCAAAAACATCCGGGACTTTATCTCCCTTCGGTTCGACAGGATACCCTTCCAGGATTTTTATTCCAATTTCTTTTGCATATTCAATCGCAGAATTAATCAGAAAAAGATTGACCCCCATCTTCCGATATTTTTTCCCGACAAAAAAACAAACAATTGACCAAACATTTTGTTCATCGACAGGTTTTAAAATTCTTGAGTTTTGCAAACGCAGATATTGTTCACGAGGACCGAATGCAATCCAACCTGCCGGTTCACCATCATGGTATGCAATCAATCCGGGCATTTCCTGGTTGTTGCAAACTTTCTTTTGCATCAATTGATGCAAAAACTCCCCCTTGCCTGCATAAAATTCTTTTCCTGGCAACAAAAAAAACATACACCAGCATCCACCACAGGCTCCTTTTGCTCCGAACAGGTTTTCAAAATCCTGCCACTTATCCTTTGTTAGTGGATGCGAAATAAATGAAACGGATTCTGACATTATCCTCCAAACGGCTTCATCAAAGTAACATCCATCTTAATGATTTTTTATAAAATATCAATAGATATTACTCAATGATTCGTTCCGTTTGTTCTCCGGCAGAGAGGATTGATTTTTGTAACTTCAATAAAATATCTTTGCGTTTCTTTAGCATGATTTTGTAGTTGTAATTGTCGGTTTGAATGATTTCCATTCTTAAATCAGCCAGGCAATTTTCCAGTAGATTTTTTAAGGTGAGTCTTTCTTCTTCATTTATCTCAATCATTATCATTTCTTACTCCTTTTTAACAAAACAAGCCATGAGTAAAATTCATGGCTCGCCATAGTTGAAGAAATTTTGTTATTCTATTAGCCGCAGGGATGACAAATCTTCATTAATTTAAAGTATAAGAAATCCAATAAAAGGAGTCAAGTATCACTCAATTTACGCGTTACTTATGTATATTTGAACTTGATCAAGTAAATTTTAGCGGCTATACTTACTAGCAAATCCAGATCCGAGGCGAAAATTTGAAGAAAAATATAATTAAATACCCCTTTCCTCGCAGAACCGTGATTCGATCTACATTTAAAACGCTAATTAATATGGTGTTTTTTACCTTGAGTGATTTTGAATTGCTCGGGAAAGAGAATTTGCCAAAAGAAGGACCATTATTAGTGGTAGCAAACCATTTCAGTTTTCTTGATCCGCTGGCGGTAATAAAGATTTCCCCCTGGAAGCTGGAATTTCTGGGAGGTACACGTACACCGAATGCACCTGCAGCTACGGATTGGCTCAGACAATTGTGGGGCATTATCCCGGTTTTCCGTGGTTCTGTGTCTCGGGATACGTTTATCGCATCAGAAAGCATACTTGCACAAAAAGGGGTTCTTTGTATTTTCCCGGAGGGGGGTAATTGGGCAACTGTTTTACGACCGGCAAGACCAGGAGTCGCGTTTCTGGCTGCTCGTACAGGTGTTCCAATCCTACCAGTAGGTTTGTCGGGTTTTGATACATTTTTTCATTCATTAAGAAAAGGAAAACGTCCTAAAGTAGTTG
>CAZPIM010000030.1:10319-11413 GCA_964586385.1 uncultured Anaerolineaceae bacterium | reverse complement strand
ATTTATGAATCATTGGGTGAGGATTTATTTAATATCGACCGCGATTTGCAATTTATCTTGAAATTGCTTAATGCGAACGATTTTTCCTTTTACAGTGATAATGTCTTTTCCGGTGGCATGCGGAATAACAACTTCGATTTCTGTGCCAACTTGAAGTGCTTCATCAAAATGCGTATTCATCAACATACCAACGGCGCTTACGTTTAGGATCAGAGCTGATAATTGGACTGGTTGAATTATTCGAACTGGTCTATTCCAGATTATCCGGTTTGCACGACGGTTTTCTTCGAAACTAAACTCCATCTCATCCATGATCACACTCCAAACAGCAAAGCAATGTACTTTCTGGTACATTGAGAAATAGCATATAACTTATTCATATGATAGCACATGTTTATTTATGATATAAGCTTTTTTAGCGATGAATTTTAAGATTTGTAATGGGTAACTGAGAGTGCAAAATAATATGCTAGTTTTATTCATGTATGACAAATGGAAAGAAAATCAATTACCCGGCAGAAAAAATAGCCTTCATTACCATCTTACTTTTCAACGATTTTTCATATATGATTAATGATGATACGGAAATGATTCACTTGATTTCTGGAGAAAAATATGAAGAAAATCTTGACTCTTCACCCCCAGGGGAAGCACGGGGTAAATATCGATCAGGAAAAATATGATTTAATTAAATCATCGATTTTGGAAATCCTGAAAACAAATAAAGAGATTTCATTTGGAGATTTAATTAATAAATTAGAATCTTCACTCGCAGGGAAATTTGATGGCTCGATTTCATGGTATGTCGTGTCTGTAAAATTAGATCTGGAAGCCCGGAATATTATCAGGAGAATTCCAAAATCATCTCCACAAATCATCACATTGACAGAAGAAGGGATGGGTTAATCAATTACCATTGGAGAACAGTAATGAAAAATCTATCTGTCATCAATAATTTGGGAGAGCTGATCAATTGGTTGGATAAATTTGATATTCCGTATCAAACCTGGGGAAAAAACTTAACCAAATCCGTCTCCAATTTGTTTGATGAAATCAGCTCAGGTGACTGCCGGTTAGTAGATAATTCTCCTCTT
>CAZPIM010000030.1:8048-10219 GCA_964586385.1 uncultured Anaerolineaceae bacterium | reverse complement strand
GCAATCATCCAGGCTTATCTCGATTCTCTTTTCTGGAAATTCCAGAATGAATCCACAGCAAAAATTATTGATATCGAAGACGTCAAAGGAATCCAGTACGTTCATCCTCTAAATCAACCCTGGCCAAGAAATTTTCAATATCAATTGGAATTTTTTTCAGAGGAAGGTTCACCAAATCTGGTTTTTGATCGGATACAAAATTATTGTAAAAGGAGACCGGGGGAATATTTATTAAACATACTATCCAGTAATGTGAATGGATTAATTCCGAAGTATAAAGACCTCGGGTACTTACATGCCTGGAACAATGCAATCATGATGCATAAACTATCCGGAAAAGGAAAAAATGTAGAAAATTCCGAATCCGTAATGATTTCTGAGGTGAAGACAATGCAGGAGATTGCAAATGTAAATGCATTAGGACCGGAACTTCCGCTTAGTCTCTCTGGGTTGTCAGATGGTTGTACTTTTAATTATTATGCGTCTTACAAAGGTGAAATAGGTGCAAAAGGGCAAGCAATCATTGTCAATCCGAAATTCATCTATATTGCAGATATGTTTACGCATCCAGATTTTCGTCGAAAGGGACTAAGTGCAGCTCTATTATTTAAATTACATCAAATTGGTTTGGAAAAAGGCTGTAGTTATTCCATTCTGTTACCATCTAAAATGACCAGAAACATCGAATTATTTCAAAAGTTCTCCTATTATGAGACAGTTTCGATCGCTTTGTTGGTACCGGAAATCTCGCCTTTACACAGTAATTGATCAGCTGATTGCCAGTCAAAAGTTAGCAATTTTTTTTTGTAAGTTAGGAGTTTTTTTTGTCAGGTATTTTGATTTCAAAAGATTTCTATCAAAAACAAAATGAATGGTCAGACATCTATTATCGATCTATTGGTGAGAGCGAAAACGAGAAAATTCGTTTCATTGACTCGCTGACTTTAGTTGGTGGCAAAGAAATCCTGGAGTTGGGGTGTGGTGGTGGTCAATTTGCTCTAGCTGCTGCCAGGGCTGGATATCGGGTAACGGCTTTGGATATCGAACAGAATTTTATCCAATTTGCCCAATCTCAGAACAAAGACTTCCCTGAATCGCGTTTGAGATTCATTGTTGCCGATTTTATGCAAAATATTGCTCTAGTCAAATTTGATTGTATTTGTTATTGGGATGGATTTGGTATTGGTGATGATCAACAACAAAAAACTTTACTTAAAAAAATGATCGTATGGCTAAAGCCGAAGGGTGTCATTTTGGTGGAAGTATTTACACCCTGGTATTGGTCGTCTGTTGCTCAAGGGAAAAGTTGGAAAGTATCCAATGCAACCAGACTCTATGAATTTGATCCTTATGAAAACAGGTTGTTGGATCATTGGTGGGAAACCGGAA
This sequence comes from uncultured Anaerolineaceae bacterium, assembly GCA_964586385.1. GTDB lineage: Bacteria > Chloroflexota > Anaerolineae > Anaerolineales > Anaerolineaceae > UBA6170. Next base: position 8,830 of record CAZPIM010000030.1, on the reverse strand, counting down.
AAGAATCCACAAGAGTTACGCAATCTATTCGCTGTTATGCACCAGTAGATATAGAGCTGTTATTATCTGACACTGGATTTGAGATAAAACAAATCAAGCCGGGTGGGGCAGTTGATTACAATACCGGCAAATATTTATCCGATGTTCCACTAAATAAGGCTATGTCTTATATTGCCGTAATTGGTGCAAAATCTCTAATGACCGATTAATGAAAAAATTACATAATGAGTAATTTGCTATTCAATTCCAAGATGTTGGGTAGTGAGATCGCCCTTTTTCTTTTTAAAGATGAGTGGAAGGAAAGGCAAAGCAATTAAGTTCAATAATGCCATGATCACAAAGGTCGTCTTAAAACCGTAAGAATCTGCAAAAAATCCAGTCAAAGCCAAACCAATTCCCTGGCCGATATTTGTTACCGCCATCAGAATCGAAAACATTGTCGCCGCAATTCGGGGATCGGTATATTCCATAGCCAAAGCAAAATAAACGGTCTGGTAGGTGCCATAACAAATTCCAAACAAGGCTACCAGGAACCAGGCAATAAATATTTTTTGTATGCCAGCCAAAGCCAAAATAGAAATTATGGCCACAGCCATAGCAGCCAGAATTGCATTTCGATTCCCAACTTTATTAATTAATGCGCCGCCAAAAATGCTGCCGATAATAACGCCGACACCCCAGATTGTCGTAAAAAACCCGGCAGTACTGAGGGAAATCTGGAATGATTCCTGTAAAAATGGATTAACAATTTGATTGGTGCCAACAATAATTAAAAAGAAAAC
>CAZPIM010000030.1:4624-7948 GCA_964586385.1 uncultured Anaerolineaceae bacterium | reverse complement strand
AACCAAAAAGTTTCACCCGGGTTGATTAAAGGAACAATTAACAAACAAACAATTTGAACGACTAACCCAATCACAATATATGGTTTTCGATATCCTTTATGGAAAAGGTTAACTTTGTCACTCAACATCCCCAAAAATACCTTGATGACGAAAGGGATCAGCGCTATTGTTCCCAGGATGCCGATACGGGTCATATCCACACCAAAGCCGAGGAGATATAAAGCATTTAAAGCGGTGAAGAAGCTGAGGATGGTGCCTTGTGTAAAATAAAGAAGTCCAAAGAGCGAATAACGCAGCAATTTGTTCTGGGACATGTGATCTCCTGTGACCAAAGAAATGTTGAATCAAGTTTAGTATCGATAATTTTTTGTGTCAATTAAGAATGATTAGAAAAAGAAAAAAATATGTCGGGCAATTTCATTTGTATAATAAAATTATCCTTCAATAAAAATTAAGCAGGCATTATGATGAAGAACACAAATTCCTCTGACAAAAATGAGAAATCCGAGCAACGATCGGATGGACAATTGATTCAAATTACGACATATGTAATTCTATTCTTAACCACCCTCATTTTTATCACGGGGAACTATGTTGAAATGGGTAGTTGGCAGTTTTACACAACCATCCTGCTTTTCGCCCTTCTTTTAATTGCTAATATTTTCTGGCGATTAGTAGATGACAATCTTAAATCGAATGAATTTTCCAACATTCTGTTTTTTGTTTTTAGTGTGCTCATTTCATTGTCTATCGCCTGGATCGGAAATAATTACAACATCGTATTTTTGATATTTATGATTGCTGCTCAGGCATTTATTGTTTTGCGATATAAAATCGCGACCATCATTGTTGCAACTTTTGTAATTCTTTATCTATTAATCATGTGGAAGATTGGTTTAGGTTTAGATGGCATTCTCAATATCGCAATTGCTTTGGCGGTTGGTTTGGTGTTTGTGATCACCTTAAGCATCGTATTGAGGCGTTATGCTGAACAAACAACCCGTTCCGAAAGTCTCGCCAAACAACTACAGCTAGCGAATCAGGAATTGGTCGAAGCCAGACAAAAGGAAAAAGAGTTAGCAGTGGCAGAAGAAAGGGTCCGCTTGGCAAGAGACATACACGATGGGTTGGGGCATCATTTGACTGCATTAAATATTCAATTGCAAGCAGCACAAAAGATGTTTGAAACACAACCCGAAAAAAGTATGGAAGCCATTCAAATATGCCGGCAGGAAGCAAAAGCAGCACTGGATGAAGTTCGCCATAGTGTGGCAATTATGAGAAGAAGCCCACTGGATGGGAAGTCGTTGCTGGAAGCTATCCAATATCTGGTAGGAAATTTCGAATTGAGCACAGGCCAACTTGTAGATTTGGATACAACAGGCGTTGCTGATATTTCTGATCGGCAGATTTCCGATACGGTTTATCGTACTATTCAGGAAGGTCTTACAAATATCCAAAAACACGCCAGACAATTTTCGAAAATAAAAATTGCTTTAAATTTGCAGGATAATTTTGTTGACTTGGAGATTGAGGATAATGGTTTGTATTCTGAAACAGAAAATTCTGGAAAAGGGTTTGGTTTGGCTGGAATTCGCGAAAGAGCCGAATTGATGGGGGGTTCCATGTCGATTGATACAAAAAGTGGTCAGGGTTTCAAAATCCAGGTGAAGATTCCTTTACCGGGTGAACAACATGATTAAGATCCTTTTAGTGGATGATCAGCAATTGGTCCGGCAGGGGATTCATTTTTTATTGGAAAGCGAAAAAGACTTGCATGTGATCGGCCATGCAACAAATGGACTGGAAGCCCTTGAAGCAAGTAAAAACCTTCAACCGGATGTGATTTTGATGGATATTCGCATGCCGGAAATGGATGGTGTGCAAGCGACTCGCGCTATCCTTGAATCGCAGCCAAATATTGGGATCATTATTTTGACAACGTTTGATGATGATGAGTACATTTTTGAAGGCTTAAAAGCCGGTGCACGAGGCTATTTCTTGAAAGATGTGTCCAGTGATGAACTGGCGGCTGCAATCCGGACAGTTTATCAGGGTGGTGCATTAATTCAACCCAGTATCACCCGAAAAGTACTTTCGGAATTCTCGCGATTAGCTACAAATCCGCCAACTAACAAACATCCCAGTACTGTGTTGTTGGAACCGCTTACAGAGCGCGAAATGGAAGTTCTTAAAGCTATTTCAGAAGGACTTTCCAATAAGGAAATTTCGCAAAAGCTTTTCATAACCGAAGGCACCGTAAAAAATCATGTTTCAAATCTGATCGCGAAATTAAATGTGCGCGACCGTACCCAGGCAATTATCAAAGCCCGCGAAGCTGGTTTGATGAATTGAAAATAACTTGCTTAAAATTCCTTTACAGTTTCTAACGGCAATGGTGGGTAAATCTGACCGGGAACTGGTGGCATGGAATTATAGACCCAGTCCACTTCCAAAATTCCGGTGCGGATACCTTTTTTTCTTAAATATCCTTTAAATTCACCTCTTACCAATACAGTCTCCATATTCAATGACATCCCGTAAAGTGCCATGCGTGTTCCGGCTTGAATATTCTGATGAAATTCAGGGAAAACGGAAGTCGAAAATAAAATTTGGTTGGAATTTGCAGTTTGAGCCTGAATTACCGGGAAAACGATTGGGTATCCGTCTTCACCGATGACACTGATAAATTTTAACCCGTCAATTTTGGCAAGAAATTTTTGAGTCCATTGGTTCATGACAGGTGATTGGATTTGATTTGCTAAGAATGATTTTGCTATCATTGTTTTGATTGCAGCGAAAATGACCGCATTCATCGGCAGTGGTTGCTTCCCGGAATGACCCAGCAAATCCATATAATGGACTGTGTGGATACCAAAATAGGCATTATATCGAAACATCGGTTGGTTATTATATCGATCATAATCCGGACCATTTTGCTGATTGTGGGTGTAGGTTGCCTGTCCCATCCAGACATTTTTATCGAGAGACATTATTAAGAAACCGGTTTTGGGATGATCAAGAATAAATTCTTTGCTCAGCCCTTCGGTAAATTGCCCCCAGACAACTTTTCCCGGTTCGGACGCCATAATCGATGAAAGCAATGTAATATGCGGCTCATTGTTCCGGTTTACAGTTGCCATTAATCCAATTTTCATTGGTGCAGAAAAGGTTTCAATATCTTCTTTAGAAAATTCCGTGTGATTCCATTTCATATTTGGTCTCCTTATTTAAGAACAATCAACTTTTACAGCACCCGAGACAATTACTTTGTCGGATGGAAAACCGGTTTGCAAACACCATTCCCGGCATTCATCCAGTTCG
>CAZPIM010000030.1:2604-4524 GCA_964586385.1 uncultured Anaerolineaceae bacterium | reverse complement strand
TTTTCTAAATTCTTTAATATGATTTCATTCGATTGACCGGTGAATTTGGTATGTAGTGAGGCATCAATTAATTTCAGATCATACAGCACAAGATCGCTATAAAGTAGGATTTTTTCGAATGCTTCAAATGCGAAAAATCCACAGGTATCCATTGCAGTTTGAATATTCAATTGTTTTAATTGCTTGAGTGATTCAATTACAAATCTGGCTTGTAAGGTTGGCTCTCCACCTGAGAATGTCACACCACCATCCGATTTTCGATAATATGTCTCATCCTTGATTACTTCATTGATCAAATCTTCAACAGATATCTGCTTGCCTAACACCTCGATTGCGTTTGCCGGGCATTCCTGCCAGCATAAACCACAGACAGAACATTTTTGCCGATCGATGATCAAATCTTCTTCCTTGCGAATTAAGGCCTTTTCAGGACAAATCTGAATACAGGAATTGCACCCGATACATCGAATTGTCATCCAATGGATCTGTGTTTTTAAATGTATGCTTTCCGGGTTATGGCACCACGAACAATGCAATGGACAGCCTTTAAAAAAGACTGTTGTTCTTATACCTGGTCCATCTTCCGTGGAGAGTCTTTGAACATTTAAAATGGTTGCTGTTGTTCCGGAATTCATGTTTTCCATGCTGTGACTACATTTGATGAGATTCACGTTCAATAATCTCGTCCTGTAATTCCTTCCCGATACTTGTAAAATATGCGTTGTATCCAGTTACCCTGACCAGTAAATGGCGGTAATTTTCCGGGTGTTTTTGCGCATCCCTTAGAAGATTTGCGTCGAGCATATTGATCTGTAAAGCGGTTCCTCCATTTTCCACATATCCTTTAAGAAAAGCTTTGAATTTTTGCTTGTGTTCAGGGTCTCGAATGAGCGAAGGATTAAAGGTCATGGTATGAGAACTGCCATTCGGAAGCAGATTGATGAAATCTTCCCAGTCCCCATTTTGGGATTTGCCGCCCAGGACTTTGCCGACGGAATTTACATTTGCTGTGGGACCATTAATATCTGCACCATTCGATGGGCAAATCGCATTGGAAAGGAATTTTCCTTTCGGTCTCCCATCCGGGCTGGCTGCCAAAATGAATCCATTCGCAATCCAATAGTTCCAGCTGAGCATGCCGGGTCTGTATTGACGTTTTGTAGTTTTCGTCTTGTACTTCCAGGTTTCCGCTGTCCAGGTTTCCATGATCCTGCTCGCCAGTGCGTCGGCATCATCGTCATCGCGACCATATTTTGGTGCTTTGTTTAATGCCCTGGCCTGCAATATTTCATGCCCAACCCAGTTATCTTTCAATGCTTGAATCAATTCATCCATTGTGCATATTTTTTGGTCATAAACCAGATATTTCACTGCTAAAAGCGAATCTACTGTAGTCGCATAGGTAACTGCCTCAATGGTGACATAGGATAATTGTGCTCCGCCCTGTGTAACATCCAGCCCTTTTTCTGCGCATCCTTTTACTAAGCAGGAAAGATAGGGGGTGGGAGCATAATTTGCCCGGATGATTTCTGATTTTTCATAAATTTCGACAATTTTCTGTATGATGAATTGGGTTTGTTGTAGATACGCCTGCCAGAATTCTTCGAAGGTTTTAAAAGTTCTGGGATCCCCTGTGTCCGGTCCCCAACGCACCAGTTTTTCCGGTTTACCGGTCATAGGGTTGATAAAAGGCAATAAATCGCAACCCTGTCCAAATACCAGTTCGACAGCTTTAAGCAAATTGAGATTGCAATCCACCGTCCCGGAACGATCATTGCCTGCCATGGTATTTTCCAGGCATCCAACCGGCGCGTAATCATGAACATTTGACTCATTAATCAGACTGGATTGCCCGCTTAATTCTGCCTGGCGTATCATCCCCGCCATTGAGCGCTCATCAAAATTTAATAAGAACGGAGC
>CAZPIM010000030.1:0-2504 GCA_964586385.1 uncultured Anaerolineaceae bacterium | reverse complement strand
CCAATATGGATATAAATATTGGTCAATTCTGCCAAAGGAAACACCTGGTCCGGGATAATTTTCATCGCTCATCACCAACATATGTGTCATCCAAAGGGATTGGACTGCTTCCCAAAAATTTTTGGCTGGTTCCCAGGGTACAGACTGGTTAATTTTCACCATTTCCTGTAATTCCTGTTGGCGGATGATATTTGTCTCCTTCTGGATCAGGGATATGCATTTTTCTGCATATTTTGATGCCAGATCACGTGCAAGTACCGAGGATGTGATCATGGCGCGTAGTTGTGCGCCTTTATGATTGTCTTTTTCAGCGTTGGAAAGGCTCTGATAATGATTTTGTAAATCATCATGAATGAAGCGCCATCCTTTTTGAATTACTGTCGCATAATCCGGAATTAAATGACCGCTGGTTGCACCACAATTCCCAAATCCATGGTTATGCAACCAAAAAGTTGCCTGGCGGGCACCATTTTTTCCAAGAACCAATTGATCATGAATTTTGGTCTCTTTTTCATTTAGACAGGCTGATGTCTGCACATTAAATCTTGACCCGCAAATGAGATCTCCGGGCAATATTTCCTGGGGCAGGTAATTGACCATCACTTCATTTAAGAACCAGGCACGTCGTTCCACGATGGACCAATTCCAAAATTTAGGGTGTAGTTTCACTGGTCGGGCTACCTGACTGAAAGCACCTCGAAATGTTGGAAAGAATGTATACGTTTCCGGAACAATGTAAAAAGAAATCTCATCATATTGAAAATCCCAGGGTGTTCCGGTTGTCCAGGAGGTAAATTCGTTATTCCATTTTCGGCGCACGCCCTGAAAGTAGTAATCACGCAACCATTGAATGCGATCAGAATTATGAAATGGCGTCTTAATCGCAAATCTCGTTTTTGATTCAATAACCTCAGTTGTCATTCGAACCTCCTGTTAAATAATTTTCGCCATGTATGAGCATGGCTTTCATGATTTCCTGTGCCTGTTTTGAATTGTGATATAAAATCGCTTCATAAAGTTGGTTATGATATGAAATGACTTCTGCAATGACTGCACTATGAAAATAACGTGTGAAGAATTTGTTGGTTAAATGTGTATAAATAGCTTTAAACGAATTCAGGATCAACGGGTAAACCCGATTTCCTGAAGCCAATGCAATCTGCAAATGAAAATTAAAATCGAGTGCAACTAAATCTTCAATTGAAAGTAAATCAATAGATTTTTCACTTTCGATGATTGCTTTTAGCGCTTCGATTTCCTTGCTACCTGCATCAACTGCTGCCAGTTTTGCAGTTTCAACTTCAACTAATTGGCGCATTTCGATTAAACTTTTTTCGAACACCGGATCGATCTCCGATTGGTGAAAATTCAATAATGAGGATAGGAGGGCACACGATCCATGTGTTCGATAATCATTTACGAAAATGCCACGTCGTGCTTCAATCTTTACCAATCCCTTGGAAGCTAAATCAACCAGAGCCTCATGCAGAACAGGTCGGCTGATTTTCATTTTTTGGGCTAAAACCCGTTCTGAAGGAAGTTTTTCTCCAATGACTAATTCTCCGGAAAGAATCCAGCTTTCCAAAGTCTGGATGACGACTTCTTTGAGACTTTGAATTGCTACTGGTTGCACAGTAAAATTCACCCCACCCTCCAATCTGGTAAAACCACCAGCCATTTTTATTCTACGAAATCATTCCAATAAATTCAAGAAGGAAAATGCAACTTGTTTTAAAAATTTCCGTATATCTTATCAAAGGAGATATTAAAAATGAATGCAAGAAAACTTTATCGTAAACCAAATGAACAAATGATCGCTGGTGTTTGCAGTGGTTTGGCAGAATACTTTAGTCTGGATACAACAATTGTTCGTTTGCTGTTTGTCTTACTTTTCTTTTTGGGTGGTCATGGGATTTTGATTTATTTGATTCTTTGGATCGTCATGCCAGTTAAACCACCTTATCTTGAAGGAGAAATTCTGGACGATCAGGAAAAGAAATAAATTCACTTTAGCATCAGGAAAGCGTATGGAGAAATAACAGCCATACGCTTTCTTTATTTTTATCGAAAAATGATTAAAATAGTAGCTGAGGGATCAATGGCAAAGAAGATTGTTGGATACACTGAACTGCGTTGGATTTGTCCTCATTGTCAAAACAATAACTCTGGCAATGATGAATCGTGTGTTGGTTGTGGAGCTCCACAACCGGACGATGTGGTTTTCTTTCAGCCTGCGCAACAGGTTTTAATCACAGACCAGGAAAAGATTGAAAAAGCAAAATCTGGTGCTGATATTCATTGTGGTTTTTGTGGTACAAGAAATTCCGCTGAGTCAAAAACATGTTCGAAATGTGGTTCGGATCTGATTTCAGGAAAAAAGCGCGAAGAAGGGGCAGTCGTTGGTGCTTTTTCAAAAGAAACTGTCGGGAAGAACTGGATTTGTGAGAGTTGCCAAAACGATAACATGGCTGCACATACACACTGTACCAAATGTGGCGCACCCA
>CAZPIM010000029.1:29084-30900 GCA_964586385.1 uncultured Anaerolineaceae bacterium | reverse complement strand
TTTTAACCATTGACCGGTAAACGATGCAGGGGTATTGGCGATCTGTTCCGGTGTGCCTTCTGTAATTATCTGACCACCAGCATCTCCACCTTCCGGACCAAAATCAATCACCCAATCTGCTGCTTTGATGAAGTCCAGATTGTGTTCGACCACGATAACCGTATTACCGCCATCCACCAGTCTTTGCAGTAAATCCAATAATTTTGCGGAATCGGCCAGGTGCAGGCCGGTTGTTGGTTCATCCAATAGGTATAATGTTTTGCCACTGATCCGTCGTCCTAATTCTTTTGCAAGTTTCACACGTTGCGCTTCACCGCCGGAGAGCGTTGTCGCCGGTTGACCTAGCGTCAGGTAACCCAACCCGACATCCGCTAAAACTTGCAATCGTGAGCGTGCTGCGGGAATATCCTCAAAGAGACTCAACGCGTCGTCAATTGTTAAATCCAAAACCTCTGAAATGTCATGATTTTTATATCGGACAGCCAGAATCTCTCGTTTAAATCTACGTCCGTGGCAAACTGGACAGCGCACATCGACATCCGGCAGGAAATGCATTTTTACACTCAGAAGACCTGTCCCCTCACAGCGCTCGCATCGACCTCCCGGCACATTGAATGAAAAATGTCGCGGCGTTAATCCTAAGCGTTTCGCTTCCTCTGAATCAGCGAAGGCTTTGCGGATGGGTGTGAAAACATCCGAGTATGTTGCCGTGTTGGATCTTGGAATGCGGCCGATATGTTCCTGATTGATGGTGATGATTTTTTCCAGAAGATCTATGCCTTCAATTCTTTCATGTTCACCGGGATTGACATTAGCACGGTAGAGTTGTTTCCGAATCGCCCGATCCAGAATATCAAAAACAAGCGAGGATTTACCGGAGCCGGACACACCACTGATTGCTATCAGCAACCCAAGAGGGAATTTAACGGTAATGTTTTTTAGATTATGGTGTCTGGCACCATAAACAACGATTTCTTTTCCGTTTGGTTTACGTCGCTGACCCGGGACCGGAATGCTTAAGCGACCAGCCAAATAATCTGCAGTGACAGAACCGACCTGCGTTACGATTTCGTCAGGAGTTCCGGAAGCAACCACCTGACCACCGTATTTACCTGCACCCGGGCCAAAGTCAATGATGTGGTCAGCACTCGCAATCATATCCAAATCATGTTCGATCACCAGGACCGTATTGCCAAGATCACGCAGCCGGCGCAGAACATTAATCAACCGGTGGGTATCGCGCTGATGCAGCCCGATGGTTGGTTCGTCAAAAACATAAAGTACCCCGGTTAAACCTGAACCCAGCAGGGAAGCCAGGCGTAGTCTCTGCGCTTCACCGGCTGATATGGACGGGGATGAGCGTTCCAGCGTAAGATACCCCGCTCCAACTTCGATCAATCGATTTATCCGATCGTGCAAATCGCTTAGAATTGATTCAGCGATCCGATTTTCATCCGGCCTGAGGGTTGCGGGAAGATTTTCCAACCAGGCATATAACTCAACCAGCGAAAGTCGGGAAATGGCTATGATGGTTTGCCCGTTGATAGTAACTACACGGCTTTCTGATTTTAGTCTTGCACCGGCGCAGTCCGGGCAGGTATCCGTAAGCAGAAATTCTTCCATTTTCTCACGATAATCGGCATCCGTGATTCGCTCTGCGTATCTTCGTAAAAGATTGGTAGCAATACCTTCGAAACGACCTTTCGAAGCTGTAGCTGGTGGTTCCTTATCCGGGAAATGACGACGAAAGCGGGGATCTTCCACACCAAACAACAAGAGATCGAACTGTTCAGCGGGGTAATCTTTTATCGGTCGT
>CAZPIM010000029.1:23133-28984 GCA_964586385.1 uncultured Anaerolineaceae bacterium | reverse complement strand
GGCGTTCCACACGATGGGCAGGGGAAACTACCTTCCAAAGACTCGTCATCATCCACTCCGGACTCATTTGTCAAATCAGCGATGGAAGGTTGGTATGCGGGAGGAATATCGATTCCACAATTCGGGCAGGGTCGATGCCCCAACCGCGCATACAGCACTCGCAAATAGGTATAGATCTCGGTCACAGTTCCGACGGTAGAACGCGGGCTGTGGTTGGTGAGGTGTTGATCCACACTGATCGATGGGGAAAGGCCGGAAATCGAGTCGTGTGCCGTTTTGGACATACCATAGGTGATAAATCCCAGGGATTCCAAATATTGACGCTGCCCTTCTCTGTGAAGAATGTCAAATCCTAATGTGGATTTTCCCGATCCGGAAATGCCGGTTAAAACAACAAATTGATTTTTGGGGATCGATAAAGTAATGTTTTTAAGGTTGTGCAATCTTGCACCGCGAATAATGATTTCAGCTGTCATTTGATCTCCAAGGGAATAATTAAGGATTTGGAATTTACAATCTCCATATTGATTATATAACCCTGGTGTTTAAATGGAGGGTTTACCTATTTTTCAATGGTTATATATCAAAAATTATTAATTTGGATCGACTTTTCTGACCTTGAAAAATAAATTGATTCCAAATCTTCATTCATAAATCCTTAACCTCACCTTAAGCTCTCCAAAAGCATACCATAAGGACAGCATACAATCATACGGATATACTATTTTCAACAGATACGAACAACTTCTCTTCTCCTCTTATATAGAAATCGGGCCACCTTACCGGCGCCCGATTTTTTGTTAAATGCTATTACTTAAGAACGCCCGAATTTCTTCGGGCGATTCAGAAAAAACGACCTTAAGCTACGGAATCATCGTAATCCGATTTTGAGGGCCGGGCATAACAGGATTGAATGAGATGAAATAATCTTCCACTGCATCCAGGTCGACTGCACCACCTAACCTATCAACGCCACCACGTAACGCAAAGAAATTATCGCCGCCATCGGCCAGGAAATTATTCACTGTCACGCGATACGAAGCTGCAGGATCAATCGGGACGCCATTAATCATGATCGTTCCAATATCCACTTTTTCACAGGCTAAACCACTTGCTTGCCAGGTATAGGTGAAACCATTGGATACTTGCAGAATACGGTTGGTGGTTTGACCACAACCCACGAACTGCTGCTCGAGAACCGTATCAATTTGCTCGCCAGTTAATGTCATAGTCACAAGACTATTGCCAAAAGGTTGAACGGTAAAGATTTCACTATAGGTAACATTGCCGTCACCTTCGCTGCCAATTTGAGCATACAATAAATCCTGCCGTATTCCACCAGGATTCATGAGAGCGACAACTGCACCACCAAAGGCTGGGTCTGTAGTCACAAATAATTGGGAATCAGCGATAACATCGCCTAATGCCGACTCACCGGCTGCGTTTTGTGTGCGTAAAATATCAGCAGTGATTTGACCAACGATTCGGTTTGCCAACGGAGAGACCAATGTCTGGTATTTATTTACCAACATACTCAAAAGTCCGTCCGGAGCAACATCACGGGTCACAATCATATTGTTCGCACTCATTGAAACAACATCACGGGTTGCCAGGTCGATGGTAAAGTCAACATCCGTTAAAACACGTCCGAACGAAGATGCACTGGTGACCAACATGCCATTGATATTACAATTGTATGGTTGATGGGTGTGACCGCTGATGACGATATCCACTGCCGGGTCTAAGTTATTGACGATATCAACGATTGGCCCTGAAATACCGGGGCATTGATTGTAAGTGCCGGTTGGAAATCCACCTTCATGCACCAAAACGACAATCGACTCCACACCCAATGATTTTAATTCAGGCACAAGTTTATTGACTGTTTCCGCTTCGTCCAGGAAAGTAAGACCCGCAACACCAGTCGGTGTGACGATTGTTGGGGTACCTTCCAAGGTCATCCCGATAAAAGCAACTTTGACTCCATTAAAAGTTTTTAGCCGATAACGCGGGAACAAAGATTTTCCTGTTTCATTACGAATGACATTCGCTGCCAAAAACTTAAATTTTGCGCCATCAAACCCGTCTCCATCCAGACATCCGTCCTCAGGATGACAACCACCAATTTGCATACGCAAAAGTTCAGCTGCGCCATCATCAAATTCATGATTGCCAACCGCATTAAAATCCAGACCGATCAAATTGAAGGCTTCAATCGTGGGTTCATCATGAAATAAAGCGGAAATCAACGGAGATGCTCCGATCAAATCGCCGGCTGAAACAACTACCGTATTTGGATTGGTTTGGCGTAAATTCTTAATATGGGTTGCCAGGAATTCCACCCCACCGGCGGAGATGCGCTGCCCCAATTCATTTGTAATTGTGCCTGTTGGACCGACCAGATTGCCATGAAAATCGTTCAGTGCCAGAATTTGCACATCCACCGTTCCGGATGTTTGAACCGGAGTTGCCGCTATTTGAAATACCATCGTTAATGTGAATAAAGTCAAAATAACGCTGGTCAATAATCGTTTACTTGCCATTTTTATTCGTCCTTTCCTTCGATAGATGGATCCTATTTGAGCTAATTTAAACCAACAAGGAAAATTTTTCAGCCCACCTCCTTCAATCTGTCTATTTCCAGAGAAAAGTTTTATCTTGGACGATTGTATTTATGACTATTTAGATAAATAATATAGCATTAAAAACCAAAACAATTCAAGTTGGTGCACTATCCTACCAGACTTTTTGAAGCTGTTCCCACGCAGCTAAATTCTCTTCAATTCCTTAAGGTTTTCTTAATCTTCCCGCAAGCTTTTGATAAAGACTAAATTTGTCCGGTTTCTTATAATCAAATCAATAAAAAAGTTTTCCTAGGAGTTTTAAAAAAATGCCAATCAATCAGAAAAATAAAAAAATTATTTTAATTAGCGGCTTATTAATGGTCGTATTAATTGCAAGTGCTTGCGCGCCATTAAGTGCTGTCACAAATCTACCATTTTTTAATGCGGAATCGGATACTTCTTCAGAAAATAACCCCGTTTTATCTGATGATTCAACGGACGAAGAGAATTCTCAGGCAACGAATAATGACATCGTTGTAAATCCGGTGGCTGTAGCTGCACTAGAAGGCACTTTGCGTGATATTTATGAAGAAGTCAATCCATCGGTTGTGAGTATCCAGGTTTCAACCTCTGCGATCTCAAGTGGCAATCCCTTAGATCCTAACGAACTTATCCCGCAGGTGCAATCTGCTTTAGGATCCGGCTTTGTTTGGGATGAAGAAGGGCATATCGTAACCAACAACCACGTAGTGGATGATGCCACCCGAATAGAAGTCGTTTTTGACGACGGCACCACCTACGATGCAACAATGGTTGGCGCGGATTCAGATTCGGATCTGGCGGTCATCAAAATAGAAGCCGATTCATCTGTGTTAATTCCTGTCAATGTGGCCGATTCAGACACTGTCCAGGTTGGCGATATGGCCATTGCCATTGGTAATCCATATGGATTGGGCGGGACCATGACGGTTGGTATTATCAGTGCTTTGGGTCGCTCCTTACAAGCAGATCTTACTTCATTTACTTCTTCATACACCATTCCGGATATCATCCAGACCGATGCTGCTATCAACCCCGGCAATTCCGGTGGCGTTTTGTTGAACGCCAGTGGCCAGGTCATCGGGGTTACTTCCGCCATCGAATCGCCGGTACAGGCAAATGTAGGTATTGGTTTTGTCATTCCTTCTGATATCGTAACCAATGTTGTTCCGGAATTGATTGAAAACGGTTCTTACCAGCATTCCTATTTAGGCATTTCCGGCGGAACACTCCTTCCGGACATCGCTGAAGCGATGAATCTGGACAGAAATCAACGCGGTATTTTGATCGCCACTGTTACTCCAGGCGGACCTTCAGGCTTGGCTGGTTTACAAGGTAGCGAAGAAACATTCAATTATCAGGGATTTGACGTGACAATCGGTGGCGATGTAATTACGGCTATCGATGGTGTTGAAACACCCACTTTCGATGATCTGGTTTCCTACCTTGCCAGTTCCACCCGACCCAACCAGGAAGTAGAATTGGATATCATTCGGGATGGCGAGACCCAACAAGTTACTGTTACCCTCGGTGCCCGACCTACTGAAACAGTCGACAATACCCAACCACCTACCAGTGCTTTCGTTTCCGGGCAGGCGTATTTGGGGATCACTGGTGGCAGTTTGGTTCCGGAAGTTGCAGAAGCGATGGGACTTGACAGCGATCAGGAAGGCGTACTCATTGTAGAAATAGCTACTGATAGCCCTGCTGATGAAGCTGGTTTGCGGAGCAGTGACGAAACATTTACCCTCGATGGTCAGGAAATGATGATCGGTGGCGATGTGATCATACGAATCAATCGTACAAATATGGATGGTATACAAAGTCTGCGGGAAGAATTAGCCAAGTATTCCCCTGGCGATGAAGTTACTTTAACCATTTTACGTGACGGTGAACAAATGGAAATCGTAGTGACATTGGCTGAAAGACCTTAAGCAATCATCTCCCTCCCCCATAACATCGGGCACATTAAAAAGTGCCCGATGTTCGTTTAAACAGCCAAACCGGATACCAATGCTGAATATCCGGTCTGGTGTTGAAAGAATAGAGAAAGAACCAGTTTCCCTACTTCTTACGGGTTTAAATGTCGCGCTAGCGACAAGTTTCAATGGTTGCTAATCGACAGCAACCATCACATTGGAAGCTTTTATGACAGCATAGGCTTCCTTGCCTGCTTTTAAACCTAACGCTTCAACAGAACTGTTCGTTATAACAGACACAATTGTTGCGCCACCGGGGAGTTCTAAAACAACTTCACTATTGACAGCTCCCTTTTCTACTTTTACAACTTTACCTTTTAAGACATTTCGTGCACTGATTTTCATTTGTTTTCTCCTTATACAAAGATTGATTAAAAGATATGGCATCAAATCTCAAAATACAAGATTTTTTACAATCATGCCAATTTTATAATTTCTTTTTTTGAGGGAACAAAAAAACGCTTACACAAATAAATATGATCAAACTGACCAGGATTAATAAAACTGTTGCCGGTAAAGCAGCCTTCAGTCCAAAACCTTGAAACCGTTCATAGACCAACACAGGCATGATCTTAGGGTGGTAAGCCAAAACAACCACTGCGCCAAATTCACTGACTCCGCGTGCCCACATCATTAATGCACCACTGCAAATTCCCCGCCAGCATTGCGGTAGCGTGACATAGCGAATTTTCTGCCATTGATTTGCCCCATCCACCAATGATGCTTGCTCCATTTCGATTTCGACACCGGAAAATGCATCCCGACTGGCATTTACCAGATACGGAACACTCACAAATAACATCCCGACTACAATTCCCGCCGGCTGATCTGTAAATGTAATGCCAATCGTTTCAAACGCCTGACCAAATATTCCATTTCTACCAAAAACCAACAATAATGCTACACCTGCTGCAGTATGCGGAATAATGACCGGTAAATTGATCATTGCCTGTAAAAAATCTCTGCCTGCAAATCGATATCTGGCTAATAAATAAGCCATCGGAACACCGGTCAACAATCCGACGACAACCGCAACGAGTGCGCAAGAGAATGTAAGCCATAACGAGTCCAATAATTGCGGATCGGAAAAATTATCCAGAAATGCGCGTGGTGTGATACTGACGAGGGTATTTAATATCGGGGTAAATAGAAACAAGAGTAATACCAGGCTTGCCATAATTAAAAACCAGGGTGTCAGGTTTCTGCTTGTCTTAGCCATCATTCCTCAACACAAATCTCCTGTAAAATTTCCGGCATTTGATCGTATCC
>CAZPIM010000029.1:20937-23033 GCA_964586385.1 uncultured Anaerolineaceae bacterium | reverse complement strand
GGTAACGATACCATTTTCAAACCATGCTGACGAATCACGGATTCATACTCAAATGCATAGTCCAAATCACCGCTTTCCATCAAGGCAATTAAGAATACGCTGGCACCTCGAATGAAAATGTGAGAACCGGATTTTGTCTCCAGAATTTCCGGTATACGGATGGTTGTTTTATCATCTTCACGAAAAATGGTGACTGGAAAAGAAAACTGATCTTTTACAAAACTTTTGAAAATATCATAGCGTTGCCATTCATTTTCCTGAAGGGCGTAGGCCATAAATGCGCGGTACCCGGCAGCATCGAAACGCGGGTCAGGCAATCCATAACGCACATCGTCCCGTGCCAGAATTTCTGTCCAGTTTTGTGCGTTGATTTCATCCGCATATTTGCTTTGTTCAGTAAATGCCAAAGCCAGCTTATTGCCTGCAAAACGAATAAACCAATTTGCATAAGGTTGATTGGTTTCCGGGTTATTGGTGGCATACATCAGCATAGGTACCAAGGAGGCATCTGCGGTTGCCACGACATCGATCGGTTCATGAAGTTCTGTAACATGCCGCATAACCTGGATACTGCCATGGTATTCTGCATGAACATCAATATTCGGATATTTTAGTTCAAAAGCCTTCTCAATCTCTGCGAACGGAATAATCAGACTTCCTGCAGCAAAAACCACCAAAGGAATCTTTTCTGAAGTTTGCGTATTGTTTTCTGACAAAACCGATTGCGGATACTGCGTTGGGGAAGAAACTACTGAAGAGGACTGTGTTGAAACTGGTATTTCTGTTTCATCCAATCGAACAGGTTGGCATGCTGTTACCAACATGCCAACCATTACCGAAAGAAAGAAGAGATTTCTTGTGAAATTTAAGGAAACCTTCAAAAGACTATCACCTTTTTATTGGACTTCAATTCGAACGACGTCCTTAACCCAGGCGTTGCTGGGTAAATTTGGCATGACCAGTTTGAAACTTCCGGGTGTATTAGTGAATCCTAATAAACAATCCGGGCTTGCCAGCACATCTGCGAGTGCGATTTCTGCTGTAAAGCCATCTGATGCTGTCACCAACAATTTAGTGGATCCGTCCTTAATTCCGACCAGGGCAAATAATTCAGAAAGCCTTACGCCTTCAAAATCCTGGGCACCATTCTTGGGGTGCTCTGCGTTGATTGTCACCACTTCCAAAGCGCGAAGATCGGCTTCCATAAATCCCATTTCGCTATTGACCAGACCTGCGATAACAAGTTCAGCACCTTCCAAATTTGTTGCCGGCTTCCCAGCTTCTTCTGTGGCAGCTGGTTCTTCTGTGGCAACAACTTCTTCAATCGGTGGAACGCCTATTTTTACAGTTGCAATACCACCCACCATTTGTTTCTTTTCCAGACCAGTTCCCACAAATTTTAATGGGAAATTCTTTTCCTCCAAATCGGCATCATCCACCAGCATGGCGACAATCCATTCATGATTTCGATCCGCATCATCTGAATTGACAGTAACCTCGAATCCGTCTGCTGCTACCAGGGTAACATCGTAACCGGATTTTGCCAGTTTAACATCATAAGACCAACCTTCATGTTTAATGGCATCATCACCATAACCCATGAGCCGCCATAGTTCAATGCCTGTCCAGACCTGACCCTTATCGTCGGTCCAGGTTGCGGTATGGCAACTGACACAGGATTCAAAGGAAGCGCGATCTATTTCAGTTGTAATTGCTCCTTCAATTCCTACAACCCAATCCTGAACCAATGGTTTAATCTCAACTTTTGAAACCCACTTTACTGACCAGTGGCCATCTGTCACCTGCTTTGGTTCTTCACTGATGATTACCAATCGCAAATTACCATCCTGATCCAAATTCAACGGTTGACCTTCCATTTGATAAGCAAGCATTGCTGTCAAAGGTACCGGATTTCGTAATTCATCGCCGGTGGCCGGGTCATAGGAGATGTAATTACCATTAACGATCTGGTCATAAGAATAAGAGATCGAATAACCATCTTCTGCCACAATATTAATTCCCATCGTTTCGTCCAGACCACCCATCAGGTCTGCCAGATCCATTAATGTCACACCACTAAACTTTAATGGCGCGGT
>CAZPIM010000029.1:3911-20837 GCA_964586385.1 uncultured Anaerolineaceae bacterium | reverse complement strand
GGGCGGGCAATGCCAAACTCGGTAATAATGGCGGTAATAAATTTTGCATCCGTGACATCAAAAGCAGGGTTGAAAAATTTTACCCCTTGTTCGGGCGCAATCGGTTTTTCAAACCACTTCTTATAAATTTCTTCTGCTTTGCGTTCTTCAATATGAATATCCAAACCGGTTTGGGTTTCAACATCAATCGTCGAAGTTGGTGCGCAAATATAAAATGGAATCCCGTACGCTTGTGCCAAAATTGCCACACCAGATGTGCCAATTTTATTAGCCGTATCACCATTGGCTGCCACCCGATCACATCCCACCAGGACCGCTTGCACCAATCCGTTTTTCATAACGGTTGACACCATATTGTCACAGATCAATGTTACATCAATCCCGGCTTGTGATAACTCGAAAGCAGTCAAGCGAGCTCCCTGTAATAATGGACGTGTTTCGTCTGCAAACACCTTGAAGTTATATCCGCGCTCCTGACCAAGATACATGGCTGAAGTGGCAGTTCCATATCTACCGGTTGCCAATGCACCGGCATTACAATGCGTAAGAATACCTGTATTCGGTTGTAACAACGCTATGGCAAATTCGCCAATTGCTTTATTAGTCCGAATATCTTCTGCCAATATTTCATCTGCTTGGATTCGCAACGCCTGTTTACATTCAACTACCGTTTTCTTTTCATTCTTTCTCAGGGCTTCTTCCATTTTTTCCAATGCCCAAAAAAGATTGACTGCAGTCGGACGGGCGGACGCCAGATATTTTTTTACGTCAAGAAATTCTGCAAAAAACGTCTTATAATCCGTTGATTTAGAATTTTTCATTCCAAGGTAAGCACCATACCCGGCTGCGATTCCTATGGCAGGGGCACCACGCACACGCAGTTCATAAATTGCTTCCCAAATTTCCGCCTGTGTGGTCAGATGGAGATACTTAATCTCATTTGGAAGTAAAGTTTGATCAAGGATGACCAGTGCACTATTATCATCATCCAATCGTATGGTTTCGATTGGTTGGTTTTCTCTCATTTTGAATCCTTTCTCACCAGTTCCGACAGCAAGGATTTGCTTTCGCATTACTTTCTATGTGGTTAAGAAAATAGCAAATTAATTTAATTAATAATAGTTTTGTAACTTTCCTTGTTATTTTTCACTAAATTCTATCAGCAAGCAACTATTTGTGCTCATCTGTGAATGGGTCAATTTGATTTGATTGCGTTCAATAATGGGGTGCGTGAATTCCACATCAGCTTCCCAAGTAGATTCTTTGGCCACTAAATCGCGACTTCAGACCGATTCCGCCCGGAATTTTTGGCTTCGTACATGGCTGCATCCGCTTTTCGAACCAGACCCTCCGCAGATTCGCCATGTTTTGGATAATATGCCAAACCGATCGATAAAGTGAATTCCTTTTTAATCACCGGGTTTTTCAAGCACATCAATCGGAATTCTTCTCTTAACATATTTGCGCGAATGACCGCTTTTTCGATCTCCATATTGGGTAACAATATGATAAATTCTTCGCCACCATAGCGGCAAACCACGTCGCTTTTTCTGGTTTGATTCATTAATAAGCTGCCAAAACTTCTTAAGACCCGATCCCCCTGTTCATGACCGAACTCATCGTTGATATTCTTGAAATGGTCGATATCGATCAACATCAGGCTTAATGAATGGCTGGATCGCTTGGCTAAAGCCAATTCCCGAGCCAATGTCTCATCAAAAAATCGCCTGTTATAGACATTGGTCAACGGGTCACGGATGGCTTGTTCGCGCAACTTTTTTTGTAATGCTTGTACTTCATTTAATTTTTCGTTTAATTGCTTATTGATTTTTTCTTTTTCCTGGTCGGCTTTTTTCTGATCGCTGATATCCCGAAATTCACCTAGCCAACCTAAAAATCGATTTTTTCGATATAGCTCACTCAGCCGAAAATCCAGACAATACCAATCGGTATCTTTTCCAAAAATTTCCTGTTGATAAATTTTGCCTTCTCTTTGAAAAGTAATGTTGGTAATGCCGGAATCCTTAAGAATTTTATGTGCATCCATGCCGATCTTAATTTTTTGTCCCTGGAAAAATCTGGCAAAAGCCGGGTTCATATCTACAATACGGATATTCGGATCTATCACAATGACCCCGGATTCCATTTGCTCCAACAGAAAAGTGCGTGCAACCGGAACAATATCCATAAATCGAAATCCAAAGACACTGACGGTTAAGAAAACAACCGAGATTAACACACCAACAGGTGTCCAGTCCAATCCCGGAATTGGGTTTTTCCCGCTCACATAGACCAATCCTCCGACAGCCGGTCCCAGGGTGGCAATAATCATCAAAAAGCTTTGCCAGCGATATTTGCGATGAGTTGACTTCACCATCTCAACAATCAACAAAGTAAGCATAAAAAGGACTAAAAAGTAGAAATATATCAGCATGATCCAATAGGCCATGCCATGTTCATAAATCATCAGTTTCGTTATTGGATCAACCGGTTGAAAACCACTCCAGATTAAGCCATGCCATTCATTCGTCCATGCTAATGCCAAAATAATCAAGGGGATCATCCATATCATCGTAACCCAGGCTGGGTAAGGTTTCCTGATCCGCTCAGTGTATGACAAAACAAACAAGACCAATAATGGCATAATATTTACCATTGGTATGTACTGAATTTTTGCCCAAAGAATTTTTGTCGCCTGGTCCGCTGCCGATCCCTCGATCGCAGCTGCAATTGTCCATAAAGCGATCACGAAAAAGCTTATGGTTAAGAACCCGTTGCCATTGACGTTCCTTTGCCGGACAATTAAAAGTCCCAACAAGAAAGAAATAATTCCCGCTGCAACAAGAATATTTATATATAAGATGGATAAATCGATCACAGTATTAAGAATTATACTAATTTACGATCTTTAATCCCAATAAATTTGTCATAAATTTCCTGAAAAAAAAGACAAAAATAATGACTTTTAAATTTACGTTTATCGGCAGATCAAAACCGGGATGGTCACTTTTTCTAACACATAATCAATGGCTGAACCAGCCATCATTTCTTTAACAGGATTGGAACCATAACTGCCCATCAAAATCAGGTCGATCTTTTTCTCTTTTGCAAATGCCAGAATCGTGTCTCCAGCCTGTCCCATACGCATGTGAGCATGCGGCCGTACATTATGTTCAATGATGTAGCGTTTGGAATCCTGGAAAGCTTCCTTTAATAGCTTTTTATTGGTCTGATCACGATAAGTCGTTAAAAGGTAAAGATCCACGTCCCAATGTTTTGCCAGATACACGGCGATGTAATTCGCTTCCTTCGCTTTCGGGCTGCCATCAAATGCCAATAAAATGCGTTGAATCGGTCGCATCTTTTGAGGAACCACCAATAAAGGGACGGCACATTTCCGAATCAGCGTACGAAATCCGGACCTTAGTTTTGCAAATGCCTGCGTTCCCGGGGCGTGTTGTAAATGAACCACCACCAAATCGGTGAACACTGCCCTCTCAACGATCTTTTGGTTGGCGGTACCTACTTCCACAGCCAGATTTCCTTCCAAACCTTCTTCATGCAAGCGCCAAAAGAAAAGATTTCGAATATTTTGAACTTCAACGGTATCCTTTTCTGCTTCATTATCGACCAGATGTAAAGCAGAAATGCGTGCCCCTTCCTGTTTTGCTACCCAAATGGTCTGTTCAAATGTTTCCCGTGAAATATCATTATCCTGCATAGCAATCAGGATATTTCTGAAAAAAGAAAGATCCTTCATTCGAGCATGGGAACCGCGTTTTTTCCGCCAGGTACCCGTCTTTGGTCCAAATTCCAGTGGGTCCGGGATGACTTTGTCCGTTATCCAAAACCACAATCGCCGAAGATTAAATTTTGTAGACTTTGAAAACCGTTCCGTAATTGTCGCTGCTGCAATATCCGTGTCTATTTTCCACCCTAGTTCTGCTTCCAATTCAGACCGGTATTCAAGCATCCAGATATAAAGGTCGGTCTCGGTACGATTGGGGAAATCTTTCAGTAATCCATGTTCACGAATGGTTTCAATCACTGGCAGGTAAAAAGATTTGTACCAGTCAATCACTGCTTCTTCATAGGTTATTGCTTTTTTTGCATCAATCCCCATGTAATAACGATGGACCTGGATGTGATCCAGCAATTTTTCATAGGCACCGGCAACTGTGACAGTCAGGTCAACCGGTTCGTCCAGCAATTTATCCAGACGGGTTTCTTCGAGAAAACCAGCATATTCTTCCTTAATGATGAGTGAATCTAAATCCAGATTGCCTGTTAAAGGAACACGGGTAAAAACCTCGGTGATGTATGCTTCAATATGGTTCTGCCCATTTGATCGTGCTACAGAAACGCGATGATTCCCGTCGCGTACAAAATATGAATCTCCAATCTTGTAGACTTCAATGGGTGGAACACCAGAGAGACTTTCGGTTGCCATTTTTACACTTGCCCATCGACCACTATCCGACATCCTGCGTGGTAAAAAGTCCTTGGTGAAATCTGTATATCGCCCCACACTACCAATTATTTTTTCCAATGGGATCTCTGCACGCCCGCGATCTGTTTGACCCTTCATACGCAAACGTTTTAGTATTTCGTCATAGGAAAGCAAATCAACCGTTTCTCCTGTGATTTTTGAAAGCACGGTTTTCATAGAAGCTTTGCGATGCGCTTCATAAAAATCATTCATTGCAGTAAGACGATCCATTTATTTACCTTATCAAATAATCTTTGTTCACCAGTTAAGATTTTCACTTTCGTTAAATTTCTTCAACTTAACCCCAAGTATACATTGATCTTAATCAAATCGTATTAATTTTTATACCTCTTCCATTCCAAAAATTAATGATATTTCGCCTACCTGATGGTAAAATAATTTTAGAGACTTATGTAATGAAAAATATTTTAGAATTATCACCTCGGGAACAAATCGTCATGATTATGCATCGGATGTATGAACAGGGATTGACATCCCTTTCCGGTGGAAATCTGTCAATTTTTGATAAAGAAGATAATTTTTGGATCACTCCCGCATCTGTTGATAAGGGGAATCTACAATCCGAGGATATTGTCGTCTTTAATAAAAATGGGGAATTCAAAGGCAAGCATCGACCATCCACAGAATATCCATTTCATTGGGGCATTTACAAAAAACGTCCGGATATTTTCGCGGTCGTTCACGCACATAGCCCTGCATTAATCGCGTTCAGCATTGCCGGAAAAGTACCGGATACACATATCACGCCGGTTTCCTTTCAAAATTGCGGTGAGATTGGTTTCGCTGAATACGCTTCCCCTGGTAGTCAGGAATTGGGATCAACAATCGCGGATGTTTTTGCAAAAGGATTTAATATCGTAATTCTTGAAAATCACGGTGTTGTTACCGGTGGTTCAGATCTTATCAGCGCTTATGAGTTTATGGAAACGCTCGAATACACTGCCCGTACTCTTTTATATGCCAAATCATTAGGTCAGGTTCAACGGATCGAATCGATTGATTTATTAAATAGCTGGATGAATCCGGTTTTTTCAACCCAGGTCGATTCAATCGAGATGGAAACATCGATATTGGAAGAGTCCAAGTTGACTTTAGCGAAAATCGTCCAACGGGCTTACAAACAACATTTAATGTTCAGTACCTCCGGGAGCGCGTCTCTGCGTTTGGATGCCAAAACGTTTCTGGTTACACCTTATGGCCTCGATCGGAAGTGGTTAAATCCCGAGGATCTGGTTGTTGTTCAAGACCAAAAACGAACCACCAGCCATCAGCCTTCTCGTCTGGTCGACTTACATCGCGCGATTTATAAAAAACACAAAGACATTGAGTCAATTATGACTTCCCAATCACCCTATTGCACTGCATTTGCGATCACAGGTACGCCAATCGACACACGTTCCATCCCCGAGAGTTATATTTTACTCAGGCACATCGAACGGGTTTCTCTGGCAGAAGCCATGCAGGAGCCGGACCGTGTTGCGAACATGATCAGCGCACAATCACCTGCACTTATGATTGAAAATTTGGGTGTATTGGTTACAGGGTCAAACATAATGCAAACATTTGATCGCCTGGAAGTAGCCGAATTCAGTGCCAGATCGTTAATAGAAGCAAAATCATTAGGTGGTTTGAAGCCACTTACTGATCAGGAAATTGAACGATTGAACTGGCTATAATTGGATTGGTTCGTTTTGATCTGAATCAAAGTGGGTTGGATCGATTCTAATTTTCGCATTCATCATCATGTCACTGATCATACGTAAAAGAAGGATAACTTCCGGTTCCCATTTTTTCTTTGAGACAACCTTATCAAAGCCGATAAAACCACAGAAGTGATTATCCCTTTGCATGGAGACAATTAAAACCGATTGGATCGATTGCATCTCAATAATTTCTCTTGTTTCTACTTCGGTCTCCGGAATTTCATCCAGATCTTCAATAGCAATTTTTCCTTCAGCGATCAGTTTTCCAAACCACCATGGGTACGAATTCAGTGGAATATTTTGCATCATATCAATTACCGGTTCGATTCCTTCGGCACACCATTCATGCGAGTTAGAAATTGTCTGATCCTGATGATTTACTTTGAATAAATATGTACGATCAACACCCAGTTGAGACCCAATTTCTTTCAAAATGTGTTTTACCATTTCATCCCATTGGTAAGGTTTAATCGTCATTAAAGCCAAAGAAAAATCGTTCACCATTCTTTCAAAAGTCGCGTAGAATTCCAATTTTTGTTTGGCAATCTGACTGGCGGAAATATCGATAATGACACCTTGAAGCAAATGTGCTCCGCCTGGCGAGAGAAAAACAGACCCGCGATCTTGTGCCCAGATAATATGGCCATCTTTATGGATAAAACGATATTCGATTATTTCTTCTGAGTTCCCTTTGATTCTTCTTTCGAGGGCAGAGGACACATACGCAATATCTTCGGGGTGAATGCGGGAAGCCCAATAGTGTGGGTCTTCATAGACTTCCTGCTGTGAAAATCCTGAGAACTTTCCAATTTGTGGACTGATATAAATTGCAAACATCGTTTCGGCATGCAAGACATAGACAACACCTTGTAAGCCTTCCACCAAAATCTGAAATCTTTGCTCCATTGTCTCTTCTAGAATCATTTGGGAGACTTCTTCTGAGATATCGTGACCGACCCCTTGAATTTCAGTCATCTGGTCTCCTTTAAAAATTCCACGGTCGAGCCAGCGAACTGTTCGTAACCGACCTAAACCATCAATCATCCGGTTTTGCGATTGCCGGATCGGCAATTGGGCAGATATTTGACTCACATGATGAGCAAAAAGTTCCATATCGTATTCATGGATTTGTTCATTAACCGGTCGTCCAATTAATTGTTCAGGTGATTTATTAAAGAAATCACAATATGCCTGATTTACAAAGGTGATCATGCCTTCAATAGTAAAGCGCACAATCAAATCAACGGTCTTATTAACAACTTCCCGATATCGATCCTCCTGAATACTATGGGTATTCCATTCCTGATTTTCTTCTAAATTCATCACAACCAGAATCGAGTCCTTTTTAAGCCACCGAATTGGATTAATATTTATTCTGGTGTTGATTAAAGTTCCGTCTTTTCGAATTTGAGACCAGTGGGTTCCATCTTTCAAACTAAAAAGCCCATTTTTTTTGAAACCATCAATCAAACCTACATAGTCTTTTTCTGCAAACAATTGCAAAATACTTAGTTTCTTATTTTCGAAGTCCGTATAACCAAATTGATTCTTAAATTCTTCATTTCCATGCAAAACAAAATAATCAACGGGATCTACAATAATTGCCGGCAAAGGGATCAGATCAATCCAATAATTTCTTTCTTCCAGGTCATTTAGAAGGGCCTGATTCCTCGAATCTGCAGTAAAAATTGCCTGACAGAACAAAACTTTCTTAAAATCCCAAATTCCAATCGATAATTTCGCCAATAAAATGTACAATAGTCCATTTTTTGCTTTTAAAGTAATCAATCTTTCTGATTTATCTTCCAGAAAAATAGAGCTTAAAAATTGCTCAAAATCCAAAGCATCTTCCAGCACAATCAAATCACTTAATGAAAGATTTTCCACTTCTTTTTCGCGATATCCGAGAGTTGTTCTGAATGCCACATTGGAAAAAATGATTTTCCCTGAATCGGAACAAGTAAAAATTAAATCCTGACTTGCATTAATCATGGAAAGATATTTGCTTTCTGAAGAAATCAATTGTTCCTGTGCCCGTATGCGGATGATATTTAACCCAATTTGAGCGGCAATGGTCTCCAAAACAGATTTTTGCTGATCCTGCATTTCGCTTTGTTGATGTGAAGCCAGAAAAATTCCCCCAATCACTTTTTGTTTTTGCTTAAATGGAAACCAGGCAATGGAACGAACACCTTCCGAAATTAAAGCCGCATTGTGCTGAATTGGTATTTGATCATAATTTGCATAAATTGGTTTCCCCGTGTTTACGATCGCCCAGCGATCGGATGTATTGTTATAACGAATTGTTTCTCTATTGAATTCTGAAGAAAAACCAATTGAGATTTGTAAATAAAGCTCCTTTTTAATTTCATCGATCAGAAAAATCGCCCCACTATCCATTTGACAGGCTTTTATGGCAGTCTGTAAACTGATAATGGAAGCCGAATCGATATCTTCACCTTCCCCAAGACGATTTGCCAGATCTCTTTGTAATTCATACAGCTTTTTTTCTGAATCAATCGTCATAATAGCCTCAATTAAATGAAAAAGTATACATGCTGGAAATTGGACAAGATTGATACAATTTTAGATGGTAATCCTTATTTTGCCAATACAGCCTCAAATGGTACGAAACGTAGAATTGAAATGAAATTTTTTCTATTCTGCTTTGATCGAAAATACAAGATGATACGCTCTATCTGCTGCCAGAAGATACTCCGGGTGAGGACTTCCACCGGCAGGAACATCACCTCCGACCCCCTTCTGAGAAAGGTCAATATTAACCGTAGTTTCCTGCCTGGACGGGACTTCATGAATATGCTCGGCATCGGCTAAATCATCCTGGGTGCAATTCCATGTACTGAATGAAAAGTTATGCAATTCAGAAGACTTTACAGCAAGCATTAATCCATTCGGTTTGCGAAGTTGCAACCATCGTACATCGCTGCGATTTCCATTTTCCTGTGGTCGAACATAATGATGCATCATTTCAGGGACACTTCCGGAAAAAAGTCCAACCCGACTTCCCAACATGCGGTCCGGCATTGTCTCTTCAGGACCGAGACCAAAATAGTTTACAAGCCAATCTGTTCCGATTAAATTCATCTGCATGCCCATGCGCTCCAATTCCCGGTTGGGTGTAAACGAACAATCTACAACTACTTCCCCATTTCCATCGATTGCATAATTGACAACGTAAGGAGTCCTGCCACCTTTTACGTTCCAGGCAGATTGCAATCGGATGATGTCCCCCTCCTCTGGCAGAATTTTTAATCCCAGGCTATGAAGATTTCGGGTTGCTTCACGCCAGAACTGACGTTTGTAAAAAGGACGCGACCAGGTATACAGGATTTGTCCGGAAATATCGTTGTCTATGCGCACACGCCATAGATTTGGTCGCAATGGCGATTGTATTAGTTCCTGACCATTAAATTGATAACGGAACAAAGATCCGCTTTTTTGATCAAAATATATTCCCCATTGATCTCCATGAATCGCAACCTGGTCATTTGTAATCTCCATCTTAGGCTTTGGTGTTTGTTGGTGAATAAATTTTATGGCGGTTGATTTTTTTATTAATCGAAATTGTTCCCAAGCCATTTCAAAGCCAGCAGGTGCCCAATCCTGATGATTTTTAAGATGCAAAGAGATAGTCAGCCAGGCTTCCAGACCATCTGAAAAATCCGATAGTTGATGGGGAATTTTGATTTCCTTTTGCTGGCCTGGAAGGATATCCATATCCAATTGCATTCCTTCACAAATTAATCGCCCATCCAGTTCAATTTTCCATGAAAGATAAAGAAAATTTAGATTTACGAATTGAAATTTATTTTTAAGATGGAATCGTCCTTCCGTGAGATCTGGAACGGTTATTTCTACTGGTTGATAGCCTTTCTTTACAGCAGCCATAGCCGGATGAGGCGTTCGATCCGCAGACAGGATACCATTACAGCCAAATACTTTGAAATCATAGGGATCACCCAAGTCTCCCCCGTACGCCCAGAACTGTTTGCCATCCGCTGTCTCTTTAAGAATACTCTGGTCCGCAAAATCCCAAATAAACCCGCCGATACAATGGGGATATTTTTCAAAAATTTGCATATATTTCTGGAAATTTCCCAAAGAATTTCCCATCGCATGTGCGTACTCACACAACAACAATGGTTTGTTCTCTGCATCTTTACCATAGATTGTGAAATACCCCAGGATGCCTGTTCGGATTTTATAATCTCCACCATTGGCAATAGATTCAAGATCCATGGGAGTCGGATACATCATACTGAACATATCTGCGTATTCACCCTGGTAGTCCTGTTCGTAATGCACCGGTCGATGTGGATCCAGTAGATGAACTGCCTCAGTTAATTGTCTGAATTTTTCATCTGATCCGCATTCATTCCCCAAAGACCACATTACGATGCTGGTATGATTTTTATCACGGGCAATCATATTGCTAACCCTGGCATGCATCGCATCCAGCCATTGCATATCCCCTTGCATTACTTTGCGAAATCCATGTGTTTCAATATTCGCTTCATCCATCACGTACAAGCCATATTGATCACATAAATCATAAATACGCTCATCATCCGGGTAATGGGAACAGCGTAAAGCATTGATATTATTGCGCTTCATGATGAATATGTCTTCTTTAAGTCGTTCCAATGTCATGGTATGCCCTGTTTCTGGATCAAAATCATGGCGGTTTACACCTTTAAAAAGAATCGGTTTTCCATTGATCAGGAATTGACGATCCCGGATTTCGATATGCCGGAAACCATGTTTCACTTGCCGGACATCCAATACTCTCCCTTTTTGATCCGAAAGACTCAAAATCAGGTCATATAGATACGGGTCTTCTGCAGACCAAAGATGCGGCGTTTCGATAGGAAGATGGAGTTCAACCTTAGTGATCGATTCCTGACCAAATGAAAGTGATTTCGATTGACTTTGCAGGATTTTTCCCTGATCATACAATGAAGCCTGGAGAAATAAAGTTTCGCTTTCATTTATTATTGGTTGATGTTGAATCATTTCTGCATCGATGACCAAATCCACCAGGCTGAATTGCTGAGAAAAAACATCCGTTAGGCGGAAATCACGTATATTGGTTTTCGCTCTGGAAAATAATCGCACCGAACGGAAAACGCCGGATAAAAACCACATATCCTGATTTTCGAGATAGGATCCATCGGAAAATCGATATACCTCCAGCGCTAAGTAGTTATTTCCTTCCTTTAAGAAAGAAGAGATAAGAAACTCAGCCGGAAGCATGCTGTCTTGTGAATAACCCACAAATTTTCCGTTGATCCACAAGTAAAATGCTGAGCATACCCCGTCAAACTGGATGGTTGTTTCCCGCTCAAGCCATTCTTTAGGAATCTCAAATTGATAGCGATAGGCACCCACCGGATTGTCATTTGGATCAATGTTGGGCATATTTTTCTTTCGCAAGCTGGGAGGCATATGGAAGGGCGCATAAATCGGCACACCGTAACCCTGCAATTCCCACTGAGATGGTACCGGGATGGTCTTCCAACTTCGGTCATCGAAATCCGGCTTGTAAAAATCAACAATCCGGTCCTTCGGGCTAGGCACCCAATGAAATTTCCAGTCGCCATCCAAATACTTTTCAAAAGGTGATTTTTCTCCATTAAGTGCCAACTCCAAGTTGGGAAAAGATACGGAACTGCAGCGCGCCGGCTGTTTATTGATTTCGAAGATCTGGGCATCCATCCATTCGGGTTTGTATTTTTCCATCGTTTAACTCCGTTTCGTTACCGAGTTAGCGGTAAGACAGTAACAGGGATCGTAAAATGCGAATCCAAATTAAATTAAGTTCCTGTTTGGATTTTCTTAGTTCATGACAATAAACATACCAGAAATGCACATCCGTCAATCCAAAAAGTGTGTCTTCCAATTCATTTTTACTGACAGTGGTTAATGCTTGAAGATAAATTGCAAAACTGTTTTGAATCCATTTATGGTGACTTTCTTGCCAACCTGCCTGGAATTCTTCATATTTCGCAAGACGTTCAGCTTGGGATCGGAGTCGTATGATCCATTGTCCATTCAACTCATAATAGTCGATCAAATTGGAAACGATCGATTGCACACTAACCTCTTCCGGAATTGTGTGTTGCGTCATAATTTCCGAACTGATCAGGCTGACTGCATGTTGAATGAGTTGCTCACGTGAACCAAAATGACGGAAAAGCGTCTGAATACTCACATTTGCTTTTTCAGCAATTTGAAACAGCGTGATTTCATCCAGCCAATATTCCATCGCCAATGCTTTTACCGCAGCAAGAATACGCTTGTTGGTATGGGATTTTATTTCGATCTGAATATTTGCTGAATAGCTTTTTTTTTGTTGGGTCATGATTTGGAATGATGTTAATGTTTATTCTAATGATGTTAATTTATATTAACATTTTTTTGTATAAAAAGCAAGTTGAGAAACCTCAATCCCTGATTATGGATTTTCATTGACATTCAAATAGTTTTTTTCTAAAGCTTTACAACTTTGTAAAATGCGTTTCTCTGTTTTTCTGTCCTGTTATAATCAAAATCATGGCTTTACGAAAACTTTTCTCCATCCTGACAATTCTCAGTTTTTGTTTTCTGCCTGCATGCGGAACGAAATCAAGCGCAGCTGCACAAGACGAATTAAATCTTTCTGAGCAGCAGGTTAAGTTACCAACTATGATGAGCGTTGTAACACAGACGCCTTTTCAGCCGGTCGCCCCTACCCCAACACCCTCATTCACGCCCACTGTAGTCCCAACCGCAACCACCTTGCCAACGGAAACGCCAGTCCCAACTTCCACTCCCGAACCTGAACCCTCAAACTTGCCGGATGAACAACCAGCCTATCCGGACGAGTATTTTATTACCGGCATTTATGGACACCGGCAAACCTACAGCATCAGTTGCGAAGCCAGTGCAGCCACGGATTGGGCGAAATTCTTTGGTGCGGACGCCTATGAATCTACCATCCAGTTCCATATGCCACTTTCCGATAATCCCGATTTTGGTTTTGTAGGCAATGTCAATGATCCCTGGGGACAAATCCCTCCTTATAGTTACGGAGTTCACGCGGAACCGGTGGCAACAGCCTTACGCGACTTATATGAATTACCAGCCCGGGCAGAAAAAGATTTTTCACTGGACGAGATCAAAAAAGAGATTGCCAGTAATCAACCCGTTCTGGCATGGGTCATCGGCAATATGGTGAGTGGATACCCGACAGAATATACCGATTCACAGGGAAATATTGCAATTGTTGCACCTTACGAACATGCGGTTGTGTTGACCGGTTATGACGCTGAAAACATTCGTTATCTGAATAATGGCAATTTTTATGAAATCCCGAACGAATATTTCCTGAACTCATGGGCTGTTCTGGGGAACATGGTCGTGTTTTATCACGATTAACTGAAAATTGACTTCATGATGGACAAAAGATCAGCAAAGCTGTATCTATCAGTGGACTAAAAATCCAGGTTCACCAATCCATGCTTTAATGCTGCGATGACAGCCTGCGTGCGATCATTTACTCCCAATTTTGCAAAAATTGCACTGGTATAGTTCCGGACTGTACCTTCCGAAAGAAATAACTCCCTGGCAATATCCGCATTGGTTAACCCACGCGCCATTAATTGCATAATATCTTTCTCGCGATCGCTTAATTGGATCGAGCTTTTATGTAAAACCTGTTTATTTGGCTCTGAGATGGAGGTAAAGATTTTCCCGGCTACAGCAGGGTCGATGTATGTCTCACCAGCTACCGTGCCTTTAATCGCCTGGATAAGCGTGCTTGCCGGTGTATCCTTCAGTAAATATCCCGAAGCACCGCCACGAATCGCATCAAAAAGCCACTCGTCATCATCATAGGTCGTAAGAATCAGGATTTTGATCTGAGGGAATGTTTGCCGAATGCGTTGGGTGGCTTGAACGCCATTCATAACCGGCATTTTAAGATCCATCAATACCAGGTCCGGTTGGAGTTTTTCCAGCAAGGGTAATAATTCCATACCATCATGTGCCGTTGCTACGACCTCAATCTTTGGATCACTGTTAAGTATCGTCCGCAGACCCTGACAGACGATCTCCTGATCATCACAAACGATGACTTTGATCATGATGCCCTCATTTTTAATTCTATATTTGTGCCCTGTCCCAGTGAACTTTGGATCGAAAACTGAGCTCCAATCGTTTCTGCGCGCTCCCGCATTCCTTGTATGCCTAATCGATCCAGATAGCGATCCTGGTCACTAATATCAAATCCAATACCATCATCGCGAATGGTAAAAATATGCATTCCGTCTTTATTATCCAGAGTCAGCCAGACTTTTTTCCCATTTGCATGCCGGATAACATTTTCCAGTGACTCCTGGGTGATCCGATAGATGGCTTGCTCTTCTTCCCGGGAAAAATAACCCATTTGTTCCGGGAATTCCACCAATACCTCGAGTCCCCCACGGGATTGAACCATGTTCGCGAGATTGAGTAGACTATATTTAAGACCCAAATCCTCCAGCGGTTCTGCCCGTAAGGCTTTCAGTGCCCGTCTGGTATCTTCCAAACCATTGCGCGAAGTGTTCAGAGCAGTTTCCAGTAATTCATGCATCTGCCCTTCTTCCTGGGGATAAATGGTATGCATGGCTTCCAACTGCACCGTTAATCCACTGAGAGTATGCGCCAGCGTATCATGCAGTTCACGTGCAAGCCGGTTACGCTCTCTGGACGTGGCTAATTGTTCCTGAACCAGGGCTTGCTGACTGAGTTGCAGATTGGCATGCATGATCGCTCTGCGTTGTTCTCTCTGGGTATGCATCAGTTCAGTGATCATCAAACCGACCAGTGACAAAGTCACCACCCGGATAAAGATCGCATATAACGGCATCAGGATGTCCATGGATATTTCACCATTTAACCAAATTAAGTAAGCACCATCCAACAGACCCAGCCCGAAAAATAGAACAAAAACTGTCCGGAACTCATACTGCCAGGAAGCTGCCACCAGCGGAATCATCAGAAATGGTAATAAAGCCCAGATTCGCAGAATGTCGAAAGGCTGACCTCTCATCACGCGCAAAGTTATATCGAAATCAACCACAAATGAGGGTATGACAATGGCCAAAATCAATGCAATCAATAAGTAATATTGTTTTAATTTGCGTCGTAACCAGGGAATGGATAAATAAATGGAAAGAATAACCGCCTGCCCAAAAATAATATAAAAAGGATCGGCTGCATAATTGCTGATCTTACCGGTGAATAGTTTTTCTGCCGCCGGTACCATCATAAATGCCAGTGTTTCTGCAACCACAAAAAACCGAAAAATGCGCAGTAAGCCCGGTTCAGTCATTCTGAAGTTATTCATACGTTCATATTAACATAATTTTTCTACAGCGGCATAGTAAACAATCGATCACCTAAAAATTTATGACTGCAATCAATTATCCGATGATGGTTGTCATACCCTTTGATGGTTGAGTTCACCTTACACTATTTTTTGATCTCCTTTATAACCAAAGGTACAGGGAAGATTCTGAAAAAAAATTTGATATCTCCCAGGAGAAACAATTCACGCGATGATCGAAACACATGATCTGCAACATCATTACGCCAGTCAAAAAAAAGGTCAACAAGCGCTCAATGAACTCAACCTGAATATCCCTAAAGGCCAAATGTATGGCCTGATCGGTCCGGATGGGGCAGGAAAAACCACAACGATTCGCATTTTGGCAACGGTCATTAATCCTACCCGTGGGGAAGCTTTGATTGCTGGTTTTTCCACCCGCAAACAACCGGAGAAAATTCGAAGATTAATTGGTTATATGCCACAAAACTTCAGCCTTTACCCGGATCTTTCTGTGCTTGAAAATCTCAACTTTTTTGCGAATGCCAACGGTGTTTCGAAAGCGCAAAAAGCAGAACGCATCCCGAAAATGCTTTCCTTTACCCGCCTGGAAGCATTTACCGCGCGTAGGGCGGGGAATTTATCCGGAGGAATGAAGAAGAAACTCGCTTTAGCCTGTGCCTTGATTCATGAACCACAGGTTCTTTTACTGGATGAACCCTCCACAGGTGTGGATCCTGTATCCCGCCGGGAGTTATGGTTGATTCTTTCCCAGGTGGTTGCCAATGGTGTGACTGTTTTGGTCAGTACACCCTACATGGATGAGGCTGAACGCTGTAACCAGGTAGGCATTCTTTACCAGGGCAAGATATTAACCGATGGTACACCCAAAGACCTTACATCCAGCCTGCCTTTCGAAATTTTGGAAGTAAAAGCCAAACCAAGAAAACTGATGCGCCAGGTGGTTCAAGATTCCGAACAAGTCCTTAAATGGCGCCCAATTGGTGACCGTCTGCGATTAAGTGTTGAGGATTCGAAAAGCTCGATGTTCCAATTAAAACAAAAATTGGAAAGTGAAGATGCAGAAATAAAGGTTTTACGGCAAAGTAAACGGACGATGGAAGATGTATTTATTCATCTGGTTGAAAAACAAAGGGAGATCAAATGAACGCTTACATCAACGCCGTTGATACGACTGATCTATCCAGAACGTTTGGGGATTTTACTGCTGTCGATAAAGTAAACTTTTATATCCCTAAAGGAGAGATTTTTGGGCTTTTAGGTCCAAATGGCGCAGGAAAAACGACGACGATTCGGATGCTTTGCGGCATCATAACCCCCAGCCA
>CAZPIM010000029.1:0-3811 GCA_964586385.1 uncultured Anaerolineaceae bacterium | reverse complement strand
CGCGAATTCTGGGATCTCATCTACGAAATGGCTGGAGAAGGTTTCAGCATCCTCGCCACCACCCACTACATGGATGAAGCTGAATACTGTAACACCATCGGTATGATGTATCAAGCTCAATTAGTGGCGCTTGCCAGCCCGGATACACTGAAAAACGAAATGCCGGGTTTACTTTTGCAAATCACCTGTTCCAATCCCCTGCTGGGTGAAAAAGTTGCTGAAAAAGTCACGGGTGTAACGGATGCTTCCTTACACGGCGTTCGTTTGCATATCTCCGTAAAGGATAAACAGGTCGTACCTATCTTGCAATCCGCATTTTCGCAAGCGCAAATACCCATTTCCGATATCGAATTGATCCAACCTTCATTAGAAGATGTCTTTATTCATATGGTCGAAGAACGGTTGCATAAAAATGGCAGCCAGAAACAAGGAGGTGTGTAGATGGAACGCATGTGGACCATCGTACGCAAAGAGTTTTATCATATCTTCCGGGATTACCGCACCCTGGCAATTATTATTTTATTGCCCACATTTCTGTTGATTTTATTGGGTTATGGTGTTTCCGGAGATACGAAAGATATTTCCATGGCTGTAGCGGATTTGTCCAAGACGGATGCCAGCCGGCGCTATATCGAATATTTTACAGCCAGTGAACAATTCAAAGTCACTTATGATGTTCTTTCCGAAGATGAAATCCTGGATCTGCTGGATCGGGAAGCAATCAGTGCCGGGCTATTCATTCCGCAGGATTTTGGGTCAAATTTGATGGTAGGCAAACCCACTGCGGTCCAATTTTATGTCAATGGCTCTGATCCTTCCACCGCCCAAACCACCAACCTGCAATTGGAAACAATCGCCTCCATGGCGACCCAGGCAATTTTAACCGAACAGCTCACCCGTAGTGCCGGTGCACTCGGTCTCTCTAACCTGCAAATGCCAATCGAAGTGCACATGAAGACCCTTTATAATCCGGATGGAAAAAGCAAGATTTATATGATCCCTGGGCTTACAGCTATGGTTCTTCAAGTACAGGCATTGTTGTTGACGGCTTTAGCGATTGTACGGGAACGCGAACAGGGCACCATGGAACAACTGGTTGTCACACCCATCCGGTCCTGGGAACTGGTATTAGGCAAAATTCTACCCTATCTGGCTGTCGGGATTTTTAATACCATCGCTACCTTACTGGTGGCAATCTATTTGTTTGGCATTGTGATCGAGGGCAGTTTTTGGCTTTTGGTTTTACTGAGCACCATTTTTGTGCTCGGATCATTGGGCATGGGTGTGCTGATATCAA
Source organism: uncultured Anaerolineaceae bacterium (assembly GCA_964586385.1). Lineage (GTDB taxonomy): Bacteria > Chloroflexota > Anaerolineae > Anaerolineales > Anaerolineaceae > UBA6170. The sequence continues at coordinate 2,514 of CAZPIM010000029.1, read as the reverse complement.
ATATTTCACGCACGCAAATGCAAGCCATGTATCTTGCTGTGGGTATTGTGCTTATCCCGGCTATCATCCTTTCCGGGTTAATGTTCTCTCGTGAAGGCATGCCCTGGGTCACATATTGGTTTGGAGAAATGCTGCCGATCACCCACTTCCTGATCATTATTCGCGGGATCATGGTCAAAGGCGTCGGTGCCAGTTTCCTGTGGTCGTCCATTCAAGCCTTATTGATTTTAAGCGTCGTTTATTTTGCAGCCAGTGTGGCTACTTTTAAGAAAAGATTGTGAAGATGGGATGCTTTCCCGATTTTTCGCATAAAACATTTGGAGGTCATCTATGAATCGTAAATTGTATCTATTCATTATTTTATTCAGTATTCTCGCGCTTTCACTTTCTTCCTGCTCTGTCTTTGAGACGCAAACGGAGACCGAAACCATTACTGCCTCCGGTACCATCTCTGCCGAGAGTATCAATATCTCTCCGGAAGTCAGTGGAAAGGTGATGGAAATCGCTGCCCAGGCAGGACAAACGGTCTCAACAGGCGATTTGTTGTTCCGCATCGATGATCAAATCATGCAGGCTCAGTATCAACAGGCGCAGGCTGCAGTAGACATGGCATCTGCCAGTATTAATGCAGCCGAGCAGCAATTGGATGCAGCCAAACTGCAAGCTTCGAGAGCGGAACAAGGCGCTCGATTGTTGGCACTTCAAAATCAGCAAATCCTGGTAACTACCTGGGCACAAGGTGTGCCGGATTCATTTGAACAGCCTTACTGGTACTACCAAAAGGAAGAAGCTATCGCCGCGGCCAGTTATGAAGTCGACCAAGCAAAAACATTGGTTAATAATGAACGAGCAAACCTTGAAGATGTACAGGCCAAAGCCAGTAACGATGACTTTTTGAAACTGGAACAGGATCTGGCAAATACCCGTGCCCGTTTTCTGATTGCCGATCAAACTCTGGAACAAACCAAACTGGCACAGGATTCCGACATATTACAGGAAATGGCTCAGAAGGAATATGATTCTGCTCTGGCTGACCTGGAGAATTATCAAAGAAAGTACGATCAAATTCTCACAACCACAACTGCAGAAGAAATCCTGGAAGCCCGCGCCAAACTGGCAGTTGCTGAAGCCCGTTTACAAAACGCAAAAACCCAATTGGATTTGATGCTTACAGGCGAAGATTCATTGGACATTCAAGCTGCAAATGCTGCTGTAAAAAGTGCGCAGGCTCAGGTTTTGCAAGCTCAGGCAGGAAAAGCACAGGCTGAAGCCGCTTTAACGCTGCTCCAAATTCAACTGAATAAAAGTATGGTTAACGCACCCGATAATGGCACGATCCTGACGGATCAATTGCAAATTGGTGAATTGATCGGTGCGGGGAGCATCGCCATGACCATCGCAAAATTAGATGTGGTTTCCTTAATCGTATATGTCCCTGAAGATGTTTATGGACGGATTGAAATCAGCCAGAAGGTCAACATCAGTGTTGATTCCTATCCGAACAAAGTATTTAGCGGAACCGTGATTCGTATTGCCGATCAGGCAGAATTTACGCCGCGCAACGTCCAAACCGTTGAGGGACGAAAAGCAACCGTTTATGCAGTTGAAATAAGAATCCCCAATAGCGGCTTTGAACTCAAACCGGGCATGCCGGCGGATGTGGATTTTGGGATTGTGAGATAGTGGACTAGAAGTGTAAGAATTGGAGCAAGTGATTTTCTTTAATTTTTGCTGAAATTTTAACAGGAAAATATTGTAACAAAAGCTCGGATAAAAATGAATCCGGGCTTTTGAATTAATATCTACTAATCTAATGTCATTTTAGCTGAATTGACTTTAGTCCCAATACCCTTCAGGCACAAGTGTCCCGGCTCAATGAGGGTTTTCAAAGCCGAGATACATATACCCGGACGAGGGTACTCGGACTTTCCCAAGCTCAATTTAAAGGATTGAATGTGAAAGATTATGGGTCAGAGGCTCGGATTTTTTCGTTGAATAAGGATGGTGAATAATTCCATTTAATTCTGATATCGAATGACAGGCATTAATAAAAGAATCCGGGCTTGTGGGTAATTATTTCACAGGGTTATGGCTTTTCCCCTGAATTTTGTAAAGTCCCAATCCCGGCTTCGAAACACAAATAAAAGCCGAGATACCTATACCCGGATGAAGGTGTCGGACTTTCACAAGCTCAATTTCATGGATCAAAAGTTAAAGAATATGAGTCATAAGCTCAGATTTTTTGGTTAAATTAGGATGGTGCAAAATCCCTTTTTTACCGATATCGAATGACAGGCATTAATAAAAGCCGAGATACCTATACCCGGATGAGGGTACTCGGACTTTCACAAGCTCAACTTCATGGATCGAACGTAAAAGAATATGGGTCAGAGGCTCGGATTTTTTGGTTAAATAGGATGGGGAACAAACCCCTTTAATTCTGATATCGCATGACAGGTATTAATAAAAGAATCCGGGCTTGTGGGTACATATCTCACGGGGTTATGGCATTTC
>CAZPIM010000028.1:0-31386 GCA_964586385.1 uncultured Anaerolineaceae bacterium | reverse complement strand
ATATGTTCCTGACCAATATAATCATCAAATGTCCTGGGGCGCATTCTGGCTGCAAGCGGTGCTTCCTGTTGCATTCTGTTTTTCATCGCATGGTCGAAAAGATCTGTCATTTATATTGCATACTCCTTTGGTTGAATTGAGTATAGTAATTTGCATTATTTAATACAAATCTTAAGAAAATAAATTCATAATCATTATAAACAAATTTTTGAAATTATGTTCTAAAAGCGATTTAGATAAGGAAAAAACGAATTTTTTTTATGCAAACTGGATATTTCTTAAGAAATCCGTGATTTCGTGCATACTTTTGTATTCGAATTTTGTGGTTAAGATTCCAGATAAAGTATTCGATAGATCTGCCCCTGATCGATAGATTACTACAATGGGAATGCCATTCGCATAAGCATATCCTGCTTCAATCCCAATTCCGACACCTTTTTCGGAACATTCGATAAGAACAAATGCCGCTCTTTTTATTTCAAGAAAAGCTCTTTTCATCAGAGCTTCTGAAGAGAATTCTACCTTTCCCCATTTTTCAACATCCCTGGCGACACAAAAGCTTGAAAAACCACTTTTTTGACAAGCTTTGCTAATTTCCTCAATTAAATCTCGGTTTTTTAGGTCAGGATGGTACTTTATCGCCAAATAAACAATATTTTCTGCTGTCATTCCTCTTTGTTCCAGGGTTTAAAATTCAATAACTCCTTAGGATCAAACCAGGTCCCTGTAAATTGAATTGCCCTGTCATCAATTGTCAGGAAGGCTTTTGGCTTATCAGTTGCAAAAGTCACTTCCGGAAATCCATGTTTTTCCATCCAGGATTTCATTGCTTCAATTCCATCCGGGTGGCTGCTTCTTGAACTAAAAATTACAATCTTAAAGTATTCCTGAGCGTTTTTGACAAATTCAATCGAACCTGGCGTCGGTTCGTCATCGATGATGGTTGCCCCTTTCCAACCATATCGATACCAATGCAGAACACCATCGAAATCTAAACTAAGGATTGGTTTATAAACGCGTTTTTTTCGAATAGTTGTCATGATTTTTCCTACTAATTATTCCACGATTATGAATCAATTCTTACTTCATTAACAAATCCCCATGTATTGATTTTGATTTTCTTGGGATTATTTTCATAATTCTGGTCAATAAATTCAAAAGAATTTAAGAATCTGTCTTCTTTCTGATTTCCAACACGATTATCGGAAACAAACGCATTTGACTTGTAAGCAAGTGCAGCAGTGGTTGGTTTTATGATTCGAATATCCTGTACAAAACCAAATATATGAAATTCAGTGATCCCATCTGGTATTGTGGCATTACGAAAATCTAATTTAATATCACCGACAAACATCCACATTTCTTGAGAATGAATATTCCACTGTCCACTTCTATTGATTTCGCCAACAAATTGGATAGTTGATTCCCCTGTGCCAGCGATAAATTTTGGCTTAAAAATCATGAAGAGTCCAAAAATGATGAACAATAAAGGCAACAGATAACTCCATAAATTAAATCCGGTAATTCGATTGAGAATTGCTGCAATTCCGATAAAAATCAAAAACAAACCGAGTAAATTAGGTACATTTTTCTTCATTAGAACTCCTGAATGGTAGATATTCTATTTTATATACGTAATATTATTATCAGAGTTGCTTATTGGTTCTCGCAAATAATTTTCCAACCGGTAATTGTGATAACGCAATTGCAATTAAAACCAGAAAGCAACCGATGAATTGGATCAGTGTAAATCTCTCATGAAGGAAAAAAAATCCCAGAATTGCGGCAAATACAGCTTCCATGCTGAGAATGAGTGCTGCATCTGTAGCAGGCGCATTTTTTTGTCCTATTCCTTGCAAGGTAAAACCTATCGCCACGGATGCAATACCATTGTAGATGATTGTCCACCACAATTCTCCAATCAAAACAATTGTTGAAGGTTCTAGTATCAGACCAGTAATAATATTTAAGAACGAACAAAAGAGAAATTGTCCAATTGCGAAGTGTAAGGGATGCAGACTTTTTACCGCTAATCCAACAACAATCACATGGAAAGCCCAAAGGAGAGCGCCAATGAATTCCAGCAAATCACCTTGAACGAGATGGATTTTTCCACCAGTACTTAGCAATAACATACCTAGAACCGCAAGGACTGCTGAAATCCAGATAATCCATGGTTGCTTTTGTCTCCAGAAAAGAAACAGGAATATCGGGACGATGACAACATATAAACCCGTTATAAATCCCGCATTTCCGGCAGTTGTAGTTTTCATTCCTGCTTGTTGAAAAGCGCCGGCTAAAAATAATAAGACCCCTGCAGTGAATACTTTAAATAATTCATATTTCGGAATATTCAATTTAAATTTGATAATAGGTAAAAGTAAAATTGCTCCTAATAAGAATCGCCCACCATTAAAAAAGAAAATGCTTAAACTCGGTGCTGCAACCCTTTGGGCAATAAATCCACTTCCCCAAACGAAAGCGGTGAAAAGCAAAATCAAGTCAGATTGGAATCTTGTCAATGGTCGTTTTGTTGAAGGCATCTTTTATGTCCGTAAATAACAAAATCAATTTAAATTTCAAAAATATTGTTTATCATCTTATCTTCATATGACAAAAGTAAATATACCAAAAAAGTCGAGAAAACAATTGAACTTAACAAGAAAGAATTCATCTATGATAGACTAAGTTGGTCATTCAAGGAGAAAATTTTGGAAGAAACACCATTCTGGAAAAATAAAAAATTTGACGAATTTACAAAAGAAGAATGGGAATCCATTTGTGATGGATGTGGAAAATGTTGTTTGTTTCGCCTGGAAGGTCTAGATAAAAAAACGATTTACACGACAAATGTAATTTGCAAATTATTCATCGAATCAACATGCCAATGTGGAAATTATCAGAATCGATCGAAATTAGTACCGACCTGCCTTGTTTTGACTCCAGCTTTGATAAAAACTTTGGATTGGATGCCAATAACATGTGGTTACAGATTGTTGGCAGAAGGTAAAGATCTCGCATGGTGGCATCCATTGGTCAGTGGCAATCCGAATTCAGTGCACCAGGCAGGTGTATCGGTTCGTGGAAAAATTGAATTTGAACAGAATATTGATATGGATGATCTGGAAGATCATGTTGTTGATTGGTTTGATCAACCCTGGATGTTATTCTAAATTTTTCTCGGATCCAAATTCACCTATCGTGTCCAGGTGGGTCATTAAATTTGAGAGACTAGTTATTTCGATTGTTGGTCGAATTTGATCGATTAATTTTCGATGTTCATTCTTTATACGTCGTGTTATCCAGGCAGTTTTCATTCCTAAATTATTTGCACCCAAAATATCCATTGATAATTTATCCCCCACCATCAAACTCTGTTCTGGTGGCACAGAAAAATATTCTAAAGTCGAAAGAAAAATTGACGGATGTGGTTTTCTCATACCAAAATTAGCTGAAACAACGATTTTCTCAAAATATCCATCAATTTTATGTTGTTTTAGTAAGGCGTATACATCTTCACTGTCACTTGCATTAGAAATTAAACCTAATCGATATCCATTATTTTTTAACCATTCTAATGTGAAAACTGCATCGGATTCGATTTTCCAATGTGCCTGAGAGATGGAATACATTTCTTTAAGACTCTGTGTAATTATCGGAGTTGGAACATTCAAAATTCCATATTGAGATAATGTATCTATCAGCACATTTGCGGTTGTATATTCAATTAACGACTCATCCCGACCGCTATAATATGATCGCATTCGTTGTGAAAAATCGACAATGAATGCATCCGGATCCACTCGTATACCGGAATTACTCAGGCTTATCCACAAGGTCTTGGTAGAGCGATTTAATACATCACTCCAATCACCGTCAAAATAAATGAGTGTGTCACCAAGGTCAAAAAGAACTACTTTTATTTTGTCACCGGTAATCATGAAGTTAGATTGTAACCGACCCTTTCGTGGAATTTTGATTAATAACCTGCATTTCTATCGAAAAGGTTCAAGAGTGAAATGCCTTCTAAATAGCATTTTAAATTTTCTTGTATCAATTGAACAGCGCGATCATTATATCGCATGCTTATCCCGGCAATATGAGGAGAGATAACTAAATTAGGCGTATCCCAAATTGGATTGTCTTTTGTTAAAGGTTCCTGATCGAAAACATCAATGAATGCTCCGGCGATCTTTTTTTCCTGTAAGGCTGTCTTTAAGGAATTCAATTTTACAATCCCGCCCCTGCTCACATCAATAAAATACGCAGTTGGCAACATGGCAGAAAAATCATCATCTGTGATCAGATTACTTGTGTCTTTGGTTTTTGGCAATGTATTTACGATAAAATCACATTCTTTTACCATGGATCTGAGCGCTTGTATCGGATATAAACGGGTAAATAAATCGCCACCAGAATCCCCAAGTCCTTCCGAACTATAACCATTATCTTTTGGATTCATCACATTACGTTTGATGGCTAGAATTTTTACACCAAACGGTTGCGTTATTCGGGCAACTTCCCTGGCGATACTGCCATAACCAATCAATCCGATTGTACTATCCCTTAATTCTCTGGGTACTAATCGCGCTAAACGATCTGGAGGCCATTCGTGAAATCGTTGATTGTGCAATAATGCAGGAACACGATGTCCTAAAACGAGCATCGCCATTAACACAAATTCTGCTACCTGAGGAGCTGCTGCACCACTTAATGTGGTTAAATAAATTTCAGGTTTGTTGAGAATGGGCTCATCAAGTGCGAAATCAATTCCGGCGTAATTGAATTGAATCCAGTGCAAATTTGGTGCCTTTTCCGGAGACGGAAGAATTTTCTCGGTAATTAATACTTCGGTTCTTCGCCAAATCTCATCACTGATCTCATTTGAACTTCTCGCAGGCAATATTGTTATGTGAAGATTCTTGCTAACCGATGAGAGTTGCTGAATTAATTCTGGTGCCAAGTTAAAGGTTATTAATACTTCAACACTTTGTTCGTTCTCAATTTTCATTTTATATGAATTCCATCCGGATCAAGTTCTTCTCTTAATATCCTTAATTCATCCTCAGTTGGAGGGTTTGTAACAATTAAATTTTGTGAAACTTTTAATTTCCAACCGGTATTTTCGCAGACCTGTTCAACTGTTGCACCAGGATGCAGTGCTGTTAAAATAAGTTCACCTGTTTCGTTGGGTTCGAGAATGCCAAGATTCGTTACTACGCCTTGTGTTCCTTTACCCCTAACCCCGGTTTTTTCTCTTTCAGCACGACCAGAGAGGAAGCCGGCAGATGTGATAAAGTCAACTTTTTCAGGAAAACGCCTTTTTTGATGTGGCGTGATGATGTAACATCGATTTGCCCATCCAGCTATTTCCATTGAGCCACCGGAACCCGGCAATCTTGTCTGAGGGTTTGAGTAACTGCCAATAACAGTTGCGTTGATGTTTCCATACTTGTCAATTTGTGCACCTCCAAGAAACCCAACATCAACATTACCACGTTGTAAATAAAAACTAAAAATATCATACATACTGCAAACCGCAGTGGAGCCGCTTACTAAAGATGGATCTCCGATTGACAGAGGTAATCTGGATGGTCTTGCCCCGATCACACCTGCTTCGTAAATCATTACTAAATTTGGAGCATGCGTTCTTTGGGCAAGATTACACGCTAAATTAGGAAGTCCAACACCAACAAATACGACATCATTGTCTCTCAATAATCTGGCAGCATTGACAGTCATTAATTCGGATTTACTGTAGGTCATTTAATAATCTCCATAATTTATTTGACTGCTGCACCGGGGTTTTACACTCAATCTTTGGTGAGTTTCTTGCCCTAATTTTGCCCAATATTCATTCCGGTCTTTAACTCCGAATACCCATTCATCCAACCACTGATTGATCTCATCTTTTGATTGACTGATCTCATCCCATTTTAAATAAAATGGATTGTCACGATCATAATAACCCTGTGTGTAGGAAGGGTGTGCTGCAAATGGCACATGACAAACGGCATCTACAATGATGGAAGGGATAATCGTCCGGTTTGGATCGCTTCGAATGACTTCTTCCGGCACGATTTCTTCCGCGGTTATAATCACGTGCTTCGATGCAAATGCAGCTTCTTTTTGTTCTCCAAGAATTCCCCAAATCTGGGAATTTCCAAATTGATCTGCCCGTTGAACATGAACAACTGCAACATCCGGTTTTAATGCAGGTACAACGATTACCTCTTTACCAGTATACGGATCTGATAATCTTCGAATATTTGGATTTGAATCTTCAAGACTCGTGGCTGCTGTCTGATTCATTGGCATAAACGGCAGACCAGCAGCGCCGGCTTGTAATCGGGAGATCATCCCAAAGTGGGAATACTCCTCCCAGCTAATTTGACCGGTTTCTATCGCTTCACGGATAATTCGTAATGACCCAACACCAGGATTGCCGATATACGAAAATATGATTTTTGAGACACATCCTGCAGCGGTCAGCATATCATAAACCAAATCAGGTGTTGCACGCGCTACAGTTAGGTTTTTTATCTCCTGCCGAATGATTTCATGGGCAGCAGCAAATGGAATTAAATGGGTGAAACCAGCAGCATAAAGCGTACACCCATCAGGGATAAAAGATTTCACCGCTTCATTGAGAGAACATATTTTTGACATAGATCATTCTTCTTTTTAAGAAATTAAAAATGCTTTCTTCGAGTCGTTTTTTCGTGTTTTGGACTTATGTTTTGAGAAATTTTTGGATCGTTTTGATCTTCGGAATTATTGGCGTTATTCTGGTGTTTGTTTTTTAAATTCTTTTCCGTTTTCTCAAGTACCTTTTTTTTCTTACGCAGGCTAAGAATTGTACCAAAAAGTATTCCGCCTAAGCCATAATAGAAATATGTAAAATTTGGTGTTTGTGATTTAATCGAAAGCACAAACAATAAAATTAGTATTACCCCAATCCATGCCAAAAATATCCCAAACCGACGCATATTTTTTCCCAATTAAATTGATTTGAGGTCGGTTTCAGGTTGAGACCGGCCTCAATCATTTACTTCTTTTTTTGAACGAAATTGTAAATTTGTTCTCTCATATAAAGTTGTAAATAGTGAACGCCTCCAGCATTTTTTCCGGATGCTCCAGAACCCTTCCAGCCGCCGAAGGGTTGAAAACCCGGCCAGGCACCTGTTGTGGCTCCTTGAGGTCTATTCGCATAGTTAACGCCAGCTTCAATGTGATCAAAATACCATTTGACTTCTTCTTCGCTGCCATAAAATCCGGAAGTTAAGCCATACAGGACATCATTGGATATCCTAATACCTTCTTCCAGATTCTTTACTTTACCGATAGTTGTGATTGGGAGGAACATTTCCTGCTTCCAAAGAGGGTGAGAATAAGGCAGATCCGCTACCAAAGTTGGTGATGCAAAATAACCATTTTCAAAATCACCTTCTGTAAGAATTTTTCCTCCAGTTAAAATAGTTCCATTTTCCCTGAGATCTTTAACAAAATCCTGATAATCTTTGAAAGAAGATTTGTTTATGACCGGCCCCATAAAAACCGACCGTTTTGTTGGATCCCCAATTGTCAATTTTTCTGTCAATTCCACAATGCGTTTTACCAGTGCATCATATACCGGTTCCTCGATGATAATACGGGAACAGGCTGAGCATTTTTGACCTTGCAGACCAAAAGAAGATCTGACGATACCTAATGCAGCCATTTCGATATCCGCATGTCTGGAGACGAGCGCTGCATTCTTTCCACCCAACTCGAGGATAGTCGGGCGTACATAGGGTCCTTCATTGGCAAATTTACGGAAAATTCCCATTCCAACGTCAAAGGATCCTGTAAAGGTAACACCAGCGATATCCGGATGATTTACTAATGCATTTCCTAACGTACTACCAGGTCCGGTCACATAATTAAAAACGCCATCTGGAATACCAGCATCCCGAAAAGCTTGGGCAAGAAGATAAGGCGTGAGTGGGGTATCCGTTGCAGGTTTCATGATAACTGTATTTCCTGCAACCATAGCTGCTCCCGCAGGACCGCCGGTGAGTGCACCAGGAAAATTAAATGGACTGATTACCAGCCAAACGCCATAAGGTCGTAAAACAGAACGATTTGTGGATATATAACCTTCAAATGGATCTGTCCCCATTTGGGTCTCAAAACCCTGATTGTTTTCCATTTGGGTGCAAGAATAGCGGATTAAGTCAGCAGTTTCTACCGCATCACCAATGCCTTCCATGCGGTTTTTCCCGACTTCCAAAGACATCGCAGCACCAATATAATAACAACGATCTTCAATCAAATCGGCGGCTTTTCGTAATAATTTTATTCTTTCTTGCCAGGGCGTGTAACGCCATACTTCAAATGCTTGTTTTGCAGCACTTACTGCAGCCAGGGCATCTTCATTTGTCCCTTTTTGAAAAATACCAATAACAAGATTTGTATTAATGGGAGATCGATTTTCAAATTTTTCCTTGGATTTTACATCTTTACCATTAATGATCATCGGATATTCCTGACCAAATGATGATCTTAGTTTTTCTAATGCTGATTCATAATGCTCGTGAAACTCTTCAGGTGGATTAAACATTGTTCCATACGTGAGCTTGAATTTTGTCGTTGCTGCCATAAATATGATCCTCCTTTTATAGACCAAACAACTCAATAGTTAGCCAAAATATACTATAAGTATAGTGTATTCAAATACAGAAACAAAATCATTTCATTAAAGGAATGATAAATACATGATTTTCTTATTAATTATCTTGGTTTTTATTAAACCAAATTTGATTTAGGCAAACGCGTATAGAGCATTCGCTAATTTACTTTTTTAACATTGGCATAAATACAGCATGGGTCATCGTTGTTAAAACCATAGGATCGCTAATAGTTGTACCATAGTCATTTTCGACGGACAAACGGATGGAATATGTCGTACCGGGCAATAACCCTGACACTGAGTATGTAGTAGCATTTTCATCCAAAACCGCTATTATGGACCAGCTTTTGGCATCATCAATCGATTCTTCAACGATATAGTTCGTCTCATTTTCCACATCATCCCAATTTAAGACAATTGAAGTGAGTGAAATTATTGTCTGGATGTTTGAAGGGAGTGAAGGAGGTGAGCATAGAGTTGTTGAGCTATTTAGAATGTTACTGTAACCCGAATCACCAGAGAGATTGTATGCACGAATCCGATACGCGTAATTCATATTACAGGTTAGTCCGGGATCAAGGTAGGATGTCTGGTTGGCCAATAAAGTGTTGATTTGTAACCAAGCCCCTCCATTGATGGACCTTTCAATTTTAAAACCAGTTTCATTTATGCTATTATCACTAAATTGCAGTCCAATCGAAGTCATATTCCTACTGGTAAGAAGTAAATTGTTCGGCGCTGTCGGGATTGTTCTGGATTGTCGAAAATTTGCTACTATCCCGGCTGTATTATTTAATGTCATCCGGTTGTCAGCGCTGTTTGGAGCAGAATAATAAATACCTGTCGGAAGTCCGCCATAAGATACATCCGGATTGGACCAGTTATTTATTCTGGGGCAATAGGTGGTGCAATTGTAGGACATGATTGTGCGAAAAGCGAAATTCGGTGCCTGGTATCCGTAGGAATAATTATACATCGCTGTACCGCTGGCATTTGCGCGGTCGTGATGCGCGCCCATGTTGTGGCCAGTCTCATGGGCTAATGAATAATAACCGGTAGCACATGATCGCGATACAACACTGAATCCGACAGAATCGTATGTATAAGAAGGAGTCATCAGCCAACCGATTCCACAATAGCCTGCATTATTCACGATCATAACTACCAGATCTGCTCCATACGTGTCCCGCCATGTGCGCACTTCATCAATCACACTATCGTTGTTTGTGAGATTGTTTAATGCCGTGTTCCAATTAAATGAAGAATCGTCAGCATATGAAACTTCAGCGGTGTGGACCAGGTTCATTCGCTGGATAATATTACTTCTTTCATAACCTGTGTTTGTTTCAGAAACTGCCAGGTTAATTAGGTTGACCATATTTGTTGTGCTGCCGGCAGCCAACCGTGCATCATCCGTATAAACCACCATTAAATCAATTATTGCACCTGTATCATATTCTGTAGTTGTTTCGGAATCAAATGTACTTTGATCCATATCCAGGTTTTGAGGAATGATTGGTTCCAATTCATTTGGAAAGACACTTTGATCTATTTCTTCGAATTGATATTGTCCAAATCGGTTTATCTTTAATTGATATTGTTTGGTGTAATCTGTTAGTATCGCGGAAATGATTCCATTGGTCGATACAATCGTTATTCTTCCTTCCAGGGAGTTTTCCAAATATCCACTTAGAACAAAACCGCCTTCAAGAGTGCTCTCTTTTTTCTTAATGACAGCCTGAAAGCTTGTGTTTTCAAAAACATCAAACCGAACTCTTTGCGTTTCTTCCGGGTTTCTGTCAAGCGCATCAACAATAGATTCGAGTTCAATTGTATTAATTTGAACACTTTGCATTCTAACTACGCCCAAATCAGCTTCTTCGACTGAAAAAGAATTTTGATTTGAGGATAAAATGGATGTGATCGTTGGGGGAAAATTATCTTGAGCTTTAGCAGGGGTAGATGAAAATAAAAGGAAAATAATAATAAAAAAATAGATTACCCTTTTTAATTTACTTTTCTGATTTAGCGACATGAACACTCCGAAAAATTCGAACCCTCAATTAAAAATAACTGTAACATTAAACAGATTGGTTACAATTGAATTGTTAATCGGTTGCAAGCGAATACATTCGTCGGTTAGAATTTTGTAAGGTGTCCAATCAGGATTATAAAAAGCGCTGATAGAACTCAATAATTCTTTGATGCACTTGATTTATCTCAGCTTTTTCCTTGATTCTAATGCTGTTTGTGAGCGCCGCTTTTTGTTTAAATTCTGGATTTTGGATAACGCTCATAATTCCATCTGCAAGGGCTTGTGGTTTATTGAGTTCAACTAATAAACCATTTACACCTGGTGTTATCCATTCGCGTAAGGATTCAATATCACCTGCAATCGGTAGGCAGCCACATGCCATTGCTTCGAGAAGCGTATTAGGTGTTCCATCATGAGATGTTAATGAAATGGATATATCGGTTTGGTGAAATAATGACCAAAGCTTTTTTTGAGGAATCGATGGTAAAAGTGTCACAGATTTTTGCAGGTTTAGTTGATTTACCCATTTGATCGCCTCAACTTTACCTTCCATAGCCGGGCAATAAATTTTTACTTCCGGGTACCTTGTTAATAACATTGGCAACGCTTGAAAAAAAACGTCTGTTTGTGCATAAGAGCGAATTCCGCGCGGGTTGACAATTACTGGTCCTTTATGCGAATCATCATTCTCGAAAAAATTTTCCTTTTTTGAGGCATCGATTTCTTCAAAGGATATACCTCCTCCGCCCGGTACGACTAAAGTTGGCTTTCCATGATTTAGTCCCCAGAAAAAAGAAAGGTTGATGTCCCGAATTGTATCTGCCAACACACCATCTGCGCGGTTCATTACATCCCGGGTTTGAAAAGCCATTTGCTTATTCGCATTAGCATGTAATGTAAAATCATTTCCCCAGATTGAGACAAGATATGGTATTTCAGCAGGGGTATATTTCCCTAACATACCTTCATAAGGAATTCTTAATGCATGAACAATATCCGGTTTTATGTCTGCAATGATTTTCTGATAAATTCGCCCAAATTTTGAAATGGTAGATGGTCCAAGATTGTATCGAATTTGCATGACAAGTGGGCGAAATTGTTGTATCAGTTGTTTTCTGAAAGGCAATTTTTTATGAGGACTTGTGATTGTTGGGTTGTTTTGACTTTTACCAGCATTGCTAAATGCAACTGGCAAAATGAATGTTTGATCCACATCAAGTTCATCAAGCATCGGATATGTTGAAACAAGGGAAATCTTGAATCCCCATTTCTCAAGCATTTGAATCCAGCGCACAGTTGTTGGGCTTCTACCATCAGCTATCAGACAGATATGTTTATTATTCATCGCTATTTTTCAATCGATTGACATGAACTATCGTTTTAATAAAAACATCAGCCATAACATCGATATTGGCTTGATTTTTAATTGTTTCAAATGCGTGATGACCCATTTCTAATAATTTTTGAGGATCAGAGAGAGCCTTTACGACTGTGGAAAATAAGATTTCTTCATTATTTGGTGTTATAGACCAGCCATTTTCCGGAAATACCATATTTGACTGGGTACCATCACCTTCTGCGACGATTACAGGTAAACCAAAAGACATGGCTTGTTGAATTGCCAAACCACCTGTTCCTGGCATAACAAACAAATCCGCTTTTTTGAAAATTTCCTCCAGTTTTTCACCAAATTGACCTCCCCAAAATGTCGTTCGGGGATAAATATTTTGGGCATAATCTTTTAATTCCTGAAGAATTGGTCCATCCCCTACGATCCACAGTTCCGGCATGATCGCCTCAGGCAATCGTGAACATATACGGATTAATGAATCAATTCTTTTCCTTGTTTGTAATCTTCCCACGAAAAGCAAAATAGGTGGTTCTGTCTGGAATCCACATTTTCTCTGCGGAGGTGAACTGACTGGCCTTGGAACAGTAGAATTTGGTGCCACGAAAACTTTTTTTTCGTCAATTCCGGTTTGGATATATTGTTGTTTGCCTTGATTACTATAGGCGATGAGTGCGTCGAATTTATTAAGAAATTTATTTCGGGAATAAGCGAGCAGACCATCCAAAATGCTTTTGTGATTCGGTACGCCTAATCCCCAGCCAATTAATCCCTTGTTCCTTTTTTTTATCCAATGAATTGCTTTTTTTGAACTAAGATACCTTGGATTTGCTTCTAAAATTACGATATCCGGATTGAAATTCTTTAACCATTGATGAATTTCAGGCTGAAGACAAATATAAAATAGATGGTTTAAAAGGTGGATATTTTTAGTTTGGACAAATTCTACTTTTTGAATATTGTCAGCAGTCGAAACCATCTCATTAGGGCGTGGAAAACCTGAAAATATACTTAATTCTATCTCTGGATATTGACCAAGTTTTTCAAAAAAAGGTACACGATAATTGGGAATCACCCTTTGTTGTAAAGCAACTTTTATTTTTCTCATCATGCAACCTGTACTGAAATCTGAGAACCAAGACTTGTTTTTTCAACTTCAATTCGTGCTGGAAAGACATCTTTCAATTCATCCAGGTGCGTAATGATTAAAATCTTTGCAAAGTCATTTTTAATGCGACTGATAACGTCAATTAGACGTTGTCTTCCTTCCGAATCCTGTGAGCCAAATCCTTCATCAATTACGAGTGTCTGCAACTTAGCCCCGGATCGACTCGCAAGAACCTGGGAAAGTGCAATACGTATCGCAAAATTGATCCGAAACGCTTCACCCCCGGAGAACATTTCATACGATCGTGAATTTCCATATAAATCATTAATTTTTATATCAAGTGTTTCTTTTTTATCCTGGCGTTTTTTATCCTTATATTCAATTTGGGTCTCGAATCGTATAGTCATTGCGCCGTTTGTTAATCGATCCAGTAACGAATTTGCATGTTCTTCGATTTGAGGTAACGCTTGTTCAATCAAAAGTGCAGGAATCCCGTTTTTACTAAACGCAACTTCTAGTTTTTTATATCGTGCTATTGCCTGAGAATTGATGTTTTTTTCCTGAAGTTTTATTACTTTAATTCCCTTTTTTTTTGTGATATTTTCCAGTTTTTGTTTTTCACCACCGATGCGAGAATTCAACTGATTGATTTCAACTTGAGTCTGTTCTTCCTGTTTTTGGAGTTGAACTAAGTCTAAAGGTTCATTGAATTCATTCTTTAATGTTTCATTCAAATGATTAATTTGTGATTGTTTTTCTTTATATTCATTCTTAAGTTCATTGATTTCCAGCTCTAAATCACCTTTTTGTTTGAGTAAGGGTAGGATGGCAGATTTTGCTTTTTCCAGTTCCCGCATTTTATTCTCACTGGATCGAAAATGCATTTCATTTTCTTTTAATTTGCTTTGAAGTTGCGAGTCATATCCAAGTTCATTTATTTTTAACAAAATCTGGTTTAAAGCAATTAATTCTGTTTCAGCAAATGTGCCATCATCCAATAGTTTTTTGTATTTTTGTCGTTCTTGAGCTTTGGAATATTCCCAATCAACAACGAGTTTTTCTAAATTCTTGACCTGGGTTTCCAATTTTGATTTTTCAATTTCCAAAAACTGTCTTTTTTTCTCACTCGTGTTTTTTTCTGCAATCTCAATTTTTTTACAGTTTATATAGTTAAGGTTATTCTGTATTTCGGATTCCAAAAAATCAATGCGATTTTTTCTTTCCATGCCTTCGGTCTTTAACTGGTTTTCATATTCAACTTTGTGTTCCTCAGTAAGGGGTTGTTCACAAAATGGACAATTTGGTCCGGCTTTTTGAAATGCCTTCAGGTGTTCCCTTAATTCGTCATTTTTTGAAACAAGTTGTTTAAGTTCTTCTTTTATTTGAATGTGACTTGCCTGGGAATTTTCGAATTCTATGACCAAATGCGGGAGATTTAACAATTCTTTTTCAGCTAAGGCGATATCAACTTTAGTATTTTCTAACACTTGCACGATATTTTGCATACTAGCTTTATTTTGTTCGATTTTGAGAGCTTCTTCATCCAAAAATCGTAATTGACTATTGATTTCGTCGGTTTTTTTGTTAATTTGGTTTTGAAGAGATTGTTTTTGGTTGTCCAGATTATAGAAAGTATCTTTCAATTCTTCCATTTTTTCCAATTGATGACGTAAATCTTTCCATTTCTCGAAATCAACATTAATTTGCACTTCGTTTTCTATTGTGGACTGGAATTGTTCAATTTGATCTCCAATTTCCTGGACAGAAAGTTTTTTGAAATCCAGTTTTGATATTAATTTCTTTAATTCGTTTTCATGTAATTGAATTTGTTGAATTAAATTTTGGCGCGCTTGACCAATACGTTTAGCCTGTTCAAGCAATAAAGTCAAATTGTTCTTCGTATCATTTTTTGATTTGATGTCGATCTGGAGATGATTTAATTCTGTTTTTATGCTTTCTTCTAGCATGATTTCTGTTTCGATTTCTTCCAGGATCCCACTTATCCGTTTTTGGTCCAGTTCCAAATTTTTATATTTATCTCTGGCAACAATTCGGTATGTTTCCCAAATTTCCAGCCCCAAGATACTAGCCAGAATTTCCTTTCTTTCGGATGGCTTTAGTACTGTGAACATGTCCGCCTTGCCTTGCAAGAAAAACGAAGCGTTCACGAAAGTATCATAATCCAAGCGAAGAATTGAAGTTATCCGTTTTTGAGTTTCAGAACTACTATGCTCAGTAAATACTTTCCAACGGTCTTCTTTTTCATCAAAAATATTCAATTCAAGAATGACCGGTTTATCCTTTTCCTTCGATCGAAGAATTTGATAAGTTTGTGATTCATAACCAAAAACAAAAGTTACCGTTGCTACTTTACTGTTTTGATTGATAACATCATCATTCCTGGATCTTCCGATCCCGAATAATACCCACGTGATTGCATCCAAAATAGATGATTTTCCGGCTCCGTTTGACCCGGAAATACAAGCCAGGTGAATTGATTCAAAATTAATTGTTGCGGACGATTGGTATGATAAAAAACCCTCAATCTGGAGTTTTATAGGAATCATTATTCAACCAGATAGTCTGCTACATCATTTGACTCTATTAATTGTTTGGGTGTCACAAGGACTTTGTCAACTCGCTTACCATCCATATCGATGACTTCAAAGCGTAAATTCATCAGATCAAAATGCATTCCAGTTTCAGGTATGCTATCCAGCATGGTCATGATAAACCCGCCTAGAGTCTGGTATCCTACACGATCTTCGTCAGGTAATGAGTCAATTCCTAATGATTCCTTTACTTCATCAATAGATAACAAGCCGTCAAATAACCAGGAACCGTCTTCTCTTTGAATTACTCGCAGTTCTTGATCCTCACCCGCGATCGGTAAGGTTCCAACAATCGCTTTGAGCACATCGTAAAGAGTCACCATGCCCAAAACTCCACTAAATTCATCAATTACTAATGCGGCATGTACCCCTGCTTCCTTAAGCAAGTCCAGCGCTTTTAATGCGGACATACTATCCGGGACAAAAAGTGCCGGTTGCAACAAGTCGGCAATATTTGGTTTCGTTCCATTCATGCTATAGCTAAGTAAGTCTTTAGCAATTAAAATCCCATGGACGTTATCCAGTTCATCCGTTGCAACGGGAAACCGGTTGTGTTTTGAGTGAATGACCTGATCGAGAATAGATTCAAAAGATTCTCCAAAATCGATCCATTCAATTTCTGTACGTGGTGTCATAATGGAATCGATATACCGGTCACCTAAGCGAAAAATACCACTAACCATATCTTCTTCAGCTTCTTCGAAAATC
Source organism: uncultured Anaerolineaceae bacterium (assembly GCA_964586385.1). Taxonomy (GTDB): domain Bacteria; phylum Chloroflexota; class Anaerolineae; order Anaerolineales; family Anaerolineaceae; genus UBA6170. The sequence goes on along the minus strand of CAZPIM010000028.1, from coordinate 14,904 downwards.
CCGGATTGAGCACCTTGTTTCATTAATACTTTTATTTCTTCTTCCGTGATAATCGGGTCTTTCGAAGGCTCAACCCCTAATATTCGAAGACCAAGATCAGTAGAGGCACTTAATAAACGCACGATTGGCGCTGTCAACCATGATAATAATTTCATTGGAAATGAGACAAACGCCGCAATCTTTTCCGGGTTGTTTAATCCCAATCTTTTAGGGATGAGTTCACCAATCACTAATGAAAAATATGTCGTGATCAAAACAATAATAGCAAAAGCTAATCCCTCGCTATAGGGTGCCAGCCATGGAATTTTATTTAATAAAGTTCCCAAATCTTCCGATAATGTTGCCCCACCTAGTGCACCAGCTAAAATTCCGATTAATGTGATCCCAATTTGAACAGTCGAAAGAAAATGGTTGGGTTTTTCGGAAATATCAAGTGCTGCTTGAGCGGATTTATTCCCCTCTTTTGCCATTTGTTGTAAACGAACTTTTCGTGAGGAGACCAATGCGATTTCGGACATGGCGAAAACACCGTTTACAATCAACAATAAAAATATCAGCAGAATTTGTTTAAATGAACTGTCCATAACTCCAATTAAAGACCAACTTCCAGATCATTAAGATCATCTTGATTATAAATGATTTTTGTTGCTAAATTCCGTAGATCCTGGATCTCCATTTGGTCAATATTTTCCCGTAAAAGGTATTTTTCCAACAACTGGATCGGTGATAAACTGCCGATGGATTCATCTTCCGCGAGGCGTAATCGAATGTTCACCTGCGGTTTTTTGATTATTTGTATTACAAATGCATCTTTGTAATGCGTTTGAATTTGATTATTATCGATTAACGGTTCCCAATCCTGTGGATAAATTAATGTCAACCGAGCAATCGCATCCAGAATTTCTTCCTGATCCGGTAAATTTTCTTCAATATATCGTAAAACTTCTTTTGCCTCAGGAATTTTCCCTTCCCCGAATAATTTTGCCAAGACCCTTATGTCAATTGTTTTATCTGAAAAGTGACGACCGCTTAAAGGAATCCAGTTGACGATTGTTTTCCCTTTTTCAATTTCGCCGATTACGAAATATTTTTGATCTTCTAACTCACCGAAATCAACTTTTTCAATCGATCCGGAATAAACAACTGGCGGGTGGGCATCTTCATTCAGATTCTGTGCTTTGTGAATATGTCCTAAGGCAACATAATCGAATGCAGGGTTCCTGACGAGACTACCGGAAAGAATGTAATCGTTTCCTAAAGTAATGTTTCTTTCGCTGCCAAAGACAGCGCCTTGAACGGAAGCGTGGGCGGCTAAAATGAGCGGTATTTCCGGATCTGCCTCAGAAATCCAATTTTGGAGCAAGCCATTGATGTTATGTTCGAGTTGGCTGTTGATATCTTCGCGCTTATTCAGAATTGACTCATTTAGAGCCAGCATACCGCTGGATGAAATCCAGGGAAGAGCAATTATCTGAATTGGAAGATTATGCAGATCGCCTGATTTTATAAACAATGGTTTATCTGCAACCAAAATATTTGGGATGGATAAAGTATCATACTCCTGTAATGCGTGTGCACGTCCAAAAGCCGGTGAAATGTCATGATTTCCAACGATTAACAACGTGGGAATGCCGGCATTTGAGAGACGAATCATTCTTTTTCCCCATTCTCTTTGGTAAGTTGGGGAAGGCGAGCGGTCGCGATAAGCATCACCTGTAAATATCACCAGATCAATGGATGAATTAATAGCGGTATCTATAATTTTATCCAAAGCGGTTAAGTAATCGAGGACCCGAAAAGGTAACCCACTGGAGGGCTCTTTTTTCCCATGAGGGGACATATCGATATGTGCATCAGAAAAATGAATGATTTTTATCATGTACTTTAAGGTGTAAATCCCAACTGTTGCAATAAGGCAACGCTGGGTGCAAATTCCGGGTGATATTCCAATGAAGTGTACAGATCTGAGATTGCTTTTTGTGACTCACCAATAGCGACGTAGGCTAATGCGCGCCAATAGAAGCTTTCTTCCAAATACGGTTCTGTTGCAGCATCAATCGTTAAACTGGAAAGATTGATCACATCCTGATAACGGCCAGAATAATAATAAGCAAAGTATGGACCGGTCTGATACCACATCATGCGCCATGGGCGTTCATTTTCTGGAATTTGTGAATAAATCTGAAACGCAAAATCGTATGATGACGCTGCTCCAACATAATCCTGTAGTTGAACCATGCTGGTACCACGATTAAACCAGGCAAAAAACAAATCATTACCACTGGTTTGATTAATCTCGGTATTTGCATACTCATAAGCTATGCGATCTGCCTGTCCATCGTCAGCAATCGGACCTAAAATATTCACGATCATGTCCTGTTTTTCAGAAGGATAAACAACAATAAAGGCATAATTGAAAGCACGCCATTGTTCGATTAAATCTTCATAAGTAATCGGGTAATCAGGTTTAAAATATGAATCCTGTGTATTGAATTCGAGTTTTGCATCATCATAACCATTGAGAACCGCATAATGACCCATCCAACTTAATTTCCCGTTGATGTCTTTGATAAAGACTCCCTTTTCAACCAGGACCGGAAAGCCATTGGATATTAACTTTTTTAATAAATCAACTGTTCCACCGGAGCGAACAATTGCCTGAAGATTAGTGAAGCCATAAACATAATCAGCCATTTCATAAAGCATTACATTTTTATCTTTTTCGAATGGTTTCAACACTATCCCTGTGTCCATACGATCACCTTCCCACCCCCAATAAGATAGTTGCATGGCCAGGTTAGCCGGGGCACAATAATTCCACAAACCGTGTTGATCCTGATAACGAATTCCTTCTAACAGGATACTTGCAGGAAGAGAAGTTGGAGTGAATGTCGGGGTTACAACAACCGTTGGTTCACTAGATAAAGTCGGTGTCCAAATTGCTTCCGGTGTAGGTGTGGTGGATGGCAGAGGAGTTTGTATTATCGTTGCTACCGGGACAAAAACCGATTCTTCCGGTGGGTTAATCGCATAATCAATTCGGATTTTATAGTCATTAATTTTCCAAAGAATTCTTTCGCGAATACCGGGAATCAAAAATGAAATCGAAATAATGAGTACAAAACTAAATATTCCGACAATCATCAATCGTATGATCCATTTTTTTGACATAAAAAGATTATATCACTGGCAAAAAGTAGTTATGAAGTAAAGAAAAGAAGGTTTATGGATAGTTAAAAATAAAAATTTAACGTAAATACCATGGATTATTCCTTGCTATGAACCATGATTCAGTGGTAAATTTAGTCAAAAGAAAAAGGATTTTAACTAACGCGTGTTAGTTAGCTTGTATAGACATATTATTGTTAAAGGAATTGAAATTATGAATCATATAAGAAGAAAAATGCCAATGCCTTTTAGCCTTCCGAGGCGAATCCAAAGGTTCGGAGATCTTACATTCAATATGTGGTGGGTGTGGAATCATGATGCACAAAATCTATTTAAATATATTGATAAATCTTTGTGGGACCAAATTAACCATAATCCAATTCTCTTTTTACAACAGGTAGATCGACACTTACTAAATAAAGCAGTGCAGGATTTGTATTTCCTGGAAAAATTTGACGCTGTAATTACAAAATTTGATAACTATATTAAATCAGATAACACCTGGTTTAAAAATACTTATAAAGACCTGAGTAATGAACTTATTGCTTATTTTTCTTTTGAATTTGGAATTCATGAAAGTTTGCCCGTCTACGCTGGGGGACTAGGTATACTCTCGGGTGATCATTTAAAAGCAGCCAGTGATTTGGGATTGCCACTGGTTGGTGTAGGGTTCATTTATAAACAGGGTTATTTTACACAATCCATTTCTGAAGACGGGTGGCAGGAAACCAGAAATTATTATTTAAATTTTTCCGAAATTCCGATTATTCCTTTACAGGACGAGGCAGGAAAACCCGTTCTGATAGGAGTCGATTTACCGGGTCGCACAGTTTATGCACGAATATGGCAGGTGAATGTTGGACGTGTCCAATTATATTTGCTTGATTCTGACCTCGAAGAGAATTCGCCCAACGATCGTCAATTAACATCCCGGTTGTATAGTAATGATCAGGATGTCCGGGTTTCACAAGAGATCTTATTGGGAATGGGCGGTGTAAAAGCATTAAGAGTTCTTGAACTCTCACCAAGCGTTTGGCACATGAATGAAGGACATTCTGCATTCCTTGCTTTGGAAAGAATTCTCGAACTTATCAAAAATGAAAAAACGTATGAAGAAGCAGCAGATATAGTAAAAAAGAATAATGTCTTTACTACTCACACGCCAGTTCCTGCAGGAAATGATCAATTCCCTATTTGGCTGATTGACAAATACTTTGCACAAACCTGGCCAAATTTAAATATTTCCCGGGATCAGTTTATCGATCTGGGGAGGCAAGCTCAATCCTGGGGGGATTCATTTGTTATGCCAGTTCTGGCTCTAAAGTTGTCGGAACAACGTAATGCTGTTTCGGAGCTTCATGGTGAAGTCTCCCGTGAAATGTGGCATTGGTTATGGACTGATCGTACTATTAATGATGTTCCGATTACGCATGTGACGAATGGAATTCACACCGGAACCTGGATTTCTCGCCAAATGAATAATTTGTTCCAAAAATATCTGGACCCGAATTGGCAGGATCGTGCAGATGATCCGGAATTATGGTCAAAAATTGACTTGATTCCAGATCATGAACTTTGGGCTGTTCGAAAACATCTTAAGAGAAAATTGACTGTATTTTGTAATGAACGCGCACGAAATATGTGGCAAAAAGGGAACTTTCACCCGGTTCAAGTCCTGGCAAGCGGTGTGATGATGGAACCCTACTCTCTCACTATTGGATTTGCCAGACGGTTTGCAACGTATAAACGCGCCAATCTGGTGCTGAGGGATTTTGAGCGCTTATTAAAAATTGTCAACAATGAACGTATGCCAGTTCAAATCATTTTTTCCGGTAAAGCACATCCAGCAGATGAACCTGGAAAATTGATCATTCAGCAGATTTACCGGGCAGTGAAAGACGCCAGGATGGGAGGAAGATTAATTTTCCTCGAGGACTATGATATGAATATTGCCAGGCTTTTAGTCCAGGGTGTGGATGTATGGATGAATACACCTCGACGACCAAATGAGGCATCTGGAACATCCGGAATGAAGGCAGCATTAAATGGCGTACTAAACTTTTCTGTTTTAGATGGTTGGTGGCGAGAAGGCTACAATGGAAAAAATGGTTGGCCAATTGGCGATCATTTGGAATATCAGGATTACACACAGCAAGATGATGCAGAATCGAGAGAGCTTTACGATACGTTGGAAAATGAGATTATTCCGCTCTATTATCAATCGCGTTCTGCTGATAACTTACCCAATGAATGGATTGCAAGAATAAAAGAAACAATCCGGTCCAATGCACCGTTATTTTCTACGCGTCGCATGGTAAAAGAATATATGTCTACATTATATATTCAGGCGATAGAAAATAATCAGGATAAATAAAAACCTGGCAAACAGGTGATAAACTGGGAGATAATTTTTATCTCCCAGTTTTTATATTTTTCTCACGATGAGATTAATACCCTGTTTTCCTGTTACTTCTATACTTTCGCCTTCATTAATCAAACCTTCATTTTCGGAAATTGCTCCCCATTGTTCTCCTGCTACCTGAATGATTCCGAGTGGGAAAATCGATGAAACAACATAGCCATGTTTTCCGATGATTGACTCCATACCAGTTTTAACAGGTTCACGCATTGCTTTTATTGCAAATGAAAGTACAGTAACGATCCCGGCTGTCAAAATAATTCCGGTTATAACAACCAATGGTACGGAAACCTTTGGAAATCCAGGCGCGTTTACGGTATTAAACAAGACCAGGGAACCAATCACAAATGATAACGCTCCTGCAGCGGATAATGCCCCATGTGTGAGCGCTTTAATTTCAAGAATGAATAATATGAAGGCGAGAATGATAAACAGGATGCCAAACCAGTTTACAGGAAGCACACCCATGCCATAAATTGCCAGGATCAGACAAGTCGCCCCAATAAAGCCTGCTACCCAGCCACCAGGGTTTGACAATTCAATAAATATTGCCTGGACCCCAATCGTTAATAAAAGAAACAACACATTTGGATTGGTTAATAATTGCAGTAATTGTTCGATAAAACTCATTCCAAGTTCAATTTCTACTGCGTTGGATGTTTCAATTGTTATTATTTCACCATTTATAGTAACTTGACTGCCGTCAATTTGTGTTAATAGGTCCGGAACATTTTCTGCTGAAAAATCAATTAATCCGGATTTTAACGCCTCATCAACGGACACTGCTTTTGCATTTTCAATGGTATCTTCCCCTAAAGCGACTGCCTCTGCTCCGCGGTTTTGCGCAAGGGAGCGGATCGTTGCTTTAAGCATTTCTTTTTCTTTCTTTTCAATGGTTTCACCCAAATCTTCACCCTGACCACCGACCGGACTAGCCGCACCAATCGTTGTTTGGGGAGCCATGGCAGATAAATGTCCTGCAAGGGTGATGATCGTTCCTGCACTTCCTGCCATTGCACCATTAGGGGCGACGTAAACTACAACCGGTGTGCGGCTGCTACGTATTAATTGGACAATCCGGTTCATCAAATCAATACTTCCCCCAGGCGTATTAATTTGTAAAATGATTAATTCTGCATTCTGATTTTCTGCATTTGAGAGGCCTCGTTCGATATATGTTAACCAGGAAGGCGTAAGTGCCCCATCCAGGCTAATCGTAATAACGGTTGTATCCTCTGATTGAGCAATCGCATTTCCAAAGATACTTACTAAACTCAAAACGAGAATAATTGATACCAGTAATATTTTTTTTGAATGCATGGAATCCTCCGATGACTTTTGAAGTCGAATCCATTATAAGTGTTGTGATGGTTGAATTCAAGAAATATTCACACTAAGGCAATTAACAAAATAATCAAACACATTCAAGAGATATCCAACAATAAAAAATTAATATTGAAAAATTTTACCAAAATATATTATTTTTATTAAAACCTCAACAAAAAGTTTTATAAAAAGGGCAGAATCCAATCTCGAATCGGATTCTGCCCTTAACAATTTCATTTTCGCGCCATCAATAAGCGATCTATTTCATGATAGTTACATAAATTTAGTGATTTTAAGGATTTTCATCAACTAATGTGCCAACCGCTTCTCCGGCTAAAGCACGTTTCAAAGCAGTTGCGTCAAATAAATCAAGAACCAGTATTGGTAGCTTGTTTTCCATACATAAAGAGATGGCAGTACTATCCATTACTTCCAACCTGCGGTTAAGTGTGTCAATATAAGTGAGATGATCGAATTTCACCGCGTCAGGATTTGTTTTTGGATCTTTGTCATATACCCCATCAACTTTGGTCGCTTTAATCAAGACATTTGCTCCGATTTCCATTGCTCTCAGGGCGGCAGCTGTATCGGTTGAAAAATATGGATTTCCGGTCCCACCGCCAAAAATCACCACGCGTCCTTTTTCCATATGGCGAATTGCTCTTCTTCGAATATATGGCTCAGCAACTGAACGCATTTCAATCGCAGATTGAACCCGGGTGACCACATTCAATGATTCTAAAGCATCCATGAGTGCTAACCCATTCATAACAGTCGCCAGCATACCCATATAATCTGCTGTGGCACGGTCCATCCCAAGATCCAAACCTTGCTTTCCCCGCCATAAATTGCCTGCTCCAATAACAATTGCGACATCAACACCCATTTCACGCACATCTTTTACCGTTTGTGCAATGGCCAAAGCGCGCTCTGGGTCAATGCCTGTACCTTTTTGATTTCCTAATGCTTCACCAGAAAGTTTTAAGAGAATTCTTTGGTATTTCAAGTTTGTCATTTTCACTCCTTCAAAAAAAAAGCCAACCATGTGGTTGGCTTTTAATCATTTATTCTTCGTCTTCTGAAGTTGTTTCACCAAGTGCCCATCGGGCGAACCTGCGGATGACAATATTCTCACCGAGTGCAACAACTTTTTCATTAATGAGCTGTTGGATGGTGATTTCCTCATTACGAATGTAAGGTTGTCTAAGGAGAACAACTTCATTTTTGAATTTTTCCAGAGTACCATCAACGATTTTTGGAATAATCGCTTCGGGTTTTCCATCTTCTTTTGCTTTTGCTTTCGCAATTTGTACTTCTTTATCGAGAACAGCTTGTGGAATATCTTCTTCTTTAATATATTCTGGTGAAGAAGCTGCGATCTGGAGTGCGAGTTCGTGAGCAAGTTCGCGGAAAACTGGTGAACGACCAACAAAATCTGTTTCGACATTTACCTCAACCATAACGCCGACACGGCCATTTCCGTGCGTATACAGTTCAACAACTCCCTCAGATGCATTTCGTGAGGAACGTTTAGCAGCTTTTGCCAATCCTTTTTCTCTTAAGAAATCAAGAGCTTTGTTCAAATCCCCACCAGCATCTTCCAATGCTTTACGACAGTCTAATATACCTGCACCAGTTGATTCTCTAAGTTTTTTAATATCTTCTGTAGAAATTGCCATTTTTATTATTTCCTTTGTTGTAGTAGAGAAAATCGAAAAACTTTACGCTGTTACTTCTTCGTCGGTTGCTAAGTCTTCGATTACTTCGATTTCTTCTTTATCAACATCTAATTTAGCAAGAGTGGATGCACCAAGTAATGTAACATCATCCAATTCAGCATCCTCATCCATTCTTCTGCGAGTCACAACTCGTTCTTCTCCGCTTTCTGATAGAAGATCATCCTGTGACATGTCATCTTTTCGCATGGATTTACCTTCAATTGCAGCGTCTGCAATTTTGGAAACCATAAGTTTGATGGCTCGAATAGCGTCATCATTGGAAGGAATGACATAATCGACATTGCTTGGGTCACAGTTTGTGTCAACCATGGCAATAATCGGAATATTTTTTAAATTAGCTTCATGAACAGCTGTCTCTTCGCGACTTACATCGATGATGAAGATCAAATCTGGCAATTTTTTCATGTTTCGAACACCACTAAGACGAATAAGCAAACGATTAATTTCTCGTTCGATCATCAGGGCTTCTTTTTTGGTATAGGATTTTATCTCGCCAGTTTCATATAATTTTTCAAGTCTTACCAACTCACTAATTCGTTGACTGATTGTCGACCAGTTGGTTAATGTACCACCAAGCCATCTTTCAGTAACATACGGCATACCACATCGATTTGCCTCTTCTTTAATTGTTTCCTGTGCTTGCCGTTTTGTCCCAACAAATAATACTGTTCCGCCAGCAGATACAGTGTCTCTTACTATATTGTAAGAGGTAGTAATTGCCTTGACTGTTTGTTGTAAGTCAAGAATGTGAATACCATTGCGCTCGGTAAAAATAAACGGGCGCATTGCGGGGTTCCACTTATTGGTTCTATGCCCGAAGTGAACTCCACTTTCCAAGAGTGCTTTCATGGAAATTACTGATGCCATTTGAATACGTTCTCCTTTTAAGTTTTCGTTTGTCCTCCGCTTTCGTCTACCCGATGGCCTGATCATTTTCCAATGCACGTAGGTTCGGTCGGAAAGCGTGTGAAATGTCGCTGTCTTTTTTTACAGCTTGCAAAGTATATCATAAAGTTATTTTTTTTGCCGGGATTATTTTTAATCCCAATTGGATTTTCATTGTACTATTTAATCAGTACTTTTTTACCTTAGAAAAACAGATATTTTATGGAAACCAATTCTAATTTCGATTTTAAAATCTTACAACAAATGCCAAAAATTGATTTGCATCGTCATTTGGAAGGTTCAATTCGATTAAACACGCTTTATGAGGTTGCAAAAGAAATCAGCATTGATGTTCATTCTAAAAAATATTTGTCTTCTAAAGTTCAAATTCAACCCGAAGAGCAATTTTCATTAGTCAATTTCCTGACTAAATTTTCTTTTTTAAGACAGTTTTATCAGTCAAAAGAAATCATTCAAAGAATTACTAGCGAATGCATTGAAGATGCAAAGTTGGATAATATTAAATATTTGGAATTGAGATTTACACCTGCCGCCCTTTCCAATCATGAAACATTTAATTATGAGGACGTGATCAGTTGGGTTCTTGAGAGCATCGCTACCAGTACTAAACAATCGGACATTGAAGTACGATCAATAATTAGTTTAAATCGTCACGAATCTGTTGAAAAAGCGGAAAGAATTTTTTCTGCTTCCAAACAATTTATGAATTATGGATTAGTCGGTTTTGATCTTTCCGGGGACGAAGCAAATTTTTCAGCTATTCAGTTCGAGTCTTTATTCACAAAGATCAAGAATGAAGGCTTTTTTATTACAATTCATGCCGGCGAATGGGGAAAAGCAGAGAATATCCGTCATGCAATATTAAATTTGCATGCTGACCGGATCGGTCATGGTGTCCGGATTTTAGATGATCCGGAAATTATTGAAATTGCAAGAAAACAAGCGACATTATTTGAGGTTTGTGTCTCCTCAAATATCCATTCAGGTGTTTTTCGTTCAATTGAAAATCATCCAGTATTGAAAATGATGGAAAATGGATTAAACATATCCATAAATACAGATGACCCGATGATTTCTCAAATTCGCTTATCTAATGAGTATCAGATTTTGCTTTCTCAATTGGGTTTTTCCCATTCAAACATCCTATCGTTTCTTGAAAATGCAATTAAAAGTAGTTTTTTGAAAACATCGGAAAAAAAAGCCCTCCACTTACGTTTTTCTCTCGCTTATCATCAATGGTTGAAAAAATATGATTGTTCAGATTTGGGTGCGTAGAATTGTTATTTTGCAAAACATTACAAAGGTAATACTCCCAATATAAAATCAATTATGAATATCATGCTTTTTGAACTTGCTTTTCGTTTTCGCCTTAATATATACTATATGAAAGGAAATAATTAAATTCCAAAGTTTTTCCGGGATAATGGATAAAGGGAAAGGAGAAATCTTAATATGCGCGAAAAACATACCGTAAGGGACTGGATGATGGATCTGGTAGTATTTGTGGATCCAAATCAAACGGTATTAGAGGCGATCAGTATCATGCGTCGTAGATACATAAATAGTGTTATTGTGAGTAAAGCAGGACCAGATTCAAATTTTGGTATTCTCACAACCAGAGATATAAGCGACAAAATTGTGGCAGTAAATTTGAATCCAAAAGATCTGCTGGTAAAAGACATTATGTCATCACCAATCATTACGGTGGATCAAAAAACTGCAATTAAGGATTGCGCGAATATTATGAAAGTAAATCGAATTCATCATATTCCTGTTGTAAACGATAAAGGCGACATCGTTGGTATGATCTCTGCGGGAGATTTTCTATTAATCGCCGAGTCTATGGGAAGTAACTTCGAAGAACGATCATTATCCTGAAAATCTATCATTTTTGAATGAAATCGACGCATGCGTTATAATAACGAATCTATGCGTCGATTTTTGTACTTTCTTACGGCATTAATAATACTGATAAGTTTTTCTGCCAGGGGGCAAATCGTTTCCGGTCAATCCGGAGGTGCGTATGACTTGATCAGTGCTGTCAATTCTTTAAGAACTGACAATGGACTTCAACCATATCAAATTGATTCAAATCTTATGGCATCTGCTCAGGAACATGCTGAATATATGGCTTTGACTGGCAACATTACACATACCAGGGCGGATGGATCAACCCCCAGCACACTGGGGTTTATTGAAAATATTGCTGGTGGATATAATTTGACCTCGACTGTTGTCATCTATTCTATGTGGACTGATGCAGATCATTGGAATACGATGGTAGGAATCACTTACGGCGTCGTTGGGGCTGGTGTGGCTGAAAAAGATGGATATATATATTATGTATTACAGGTAAAAAGAATTGCTACTGGCTTGGAAGGCCAGCCTACACCAGATTTTAATTCGACTGCAGATCCAAATGTTGTAAGTCCGGTCATTACAAATACACCACAAATAGACGGTTCTATTTTTCATGAAGTCCTGGATGGACAATCGCTTTGGAGTATTGCTACAACTTACAATATTTCAATTGCAGAAATTATTGCCTGGAATAATTTATTGCCAACACCAATCATATTTCCAGGTGAACGCTTATTGGTTCGAGTAGCTCCAACTTCCACTGTAACGCCAACAGTAACGCTTACTTCCGTTCCTCCCACCCGTACGATCACACCTACAGTCACGCCAAAAACACCAACGGTGACACCTACGATTACGATGACTCCTTCGCCCACATCAAAACCATTTTTTTCGTTCCAAAAAATTGATCCATCGCAACGAAAATGGATCGGTATTGCTTTAGTTGGTTTCTGTGCAATTGGTTTTTTGGCTGTAGTGTTGATTGGCTTTGTTAAAAAAGAAAAATGAGTTCAAACGAACTCATTTTTTATCAGTTTTTATAGGAAACTGAAAAGTGAATTCTTATATACTAAAGTCACTGCCAGTCCAAATTCCATCGACAGGAATGTGAATATTTTCTTCCTCAACACGTGGATTTAGATTGATTAGGGGGTGTTTTGATAACGGCTTAGGTTGGTTTTGTTCCACTTTTTCTATTCGTTCCATTAAACTCGCAATTGTTTTACCGATTGTGTCCGGTAAAAGATCGTGATGCAAATCCGGTAAATTACTTAACTGAAGTGTGGATCGCTTTACCGTTTGTCCGGGGACGCCAACAACCACCGAATTCGGTGGTACCGGATTGACAACAACTGCATTTGCACCCACTCGGCTTCCTTTCCCGATTAAAATTGCTCCTAATATTTTTGCTCCTGCACCAACAACGACATTGTCCTCAATAGTAGGGTGTCTCTTTCCTTTTTCTGTGCTTACACCACCGAGGGTAACACCATGATAAATGGTGACATTTTCACCTATTTCGGAAGTCTCGCCGATAACAACACCCATTCCATGATCGATAAAAAATCCCGAACCAATTTTTGCACCCGGATGAATTTCAATTCCGGTGATAAATCGATTGATTTGTGAAAGCCCTCGTGCCAGGAGAAAAAACTTTCTTTTCCAAAACCAATGAGCGACCCGATGACTCCAAATTGCATGTAATCCAGGATATAAAAGGACAATTTCCAGTGATCCACGTGCTGCCGGATCCCTTTGGAGGACAGATTGAACATCATTCCGTAATATACTAAGCCACTTTTTCATTTTCACCTTACGTTTCTTAGTCAATTAAGTCCGCATAGAGCTGTGTACTTAAATATCTTTCCCCAAAAGATGGAATGATTACAACAATGCGCTTGCCTGCTGCTTCTGGTCTTTTGGCAATTTCGAGTGCAGCATACGTTGCAGCACCGGAAGAAATTCCAACTAATAGACCCTCTTTCGATGCTAATAATCTTGCTGTTTTAAAAGCGTTTTCACCATTTACTTGAATAATCTCATCATAGATTTTTGTATTTAAGATTGCTGGTATGAATCCGGGTCCTATCCCCATAATTGGATGTTTTCCTTTTACACCACCTGATAAAACAGGGGATTCTGCCGGTTCTACTGCAATTATTTTTACATGAGGGATATGTTTTTTAAGTTCCTCGCCTACGCCGGTTATCGTTCCACCGGTACCAACGCCAGAAACAAAGTAATCAACCACCTGGTCAGTATCGCGCAGGATTTCCTGTGCTGTTGTTCTCCGATGGATTTCTGGATTGGCCGGGTTTTCAAATTGCTGTGGAATAAAAGCCAGTGGATTATTTTGGGCGATTTCATTTGCTTTCCGAATTGCCCCATCCATCCCTTCTGCGCCGGGTGTGAGAATCAATTCTGCTCCGAATGCTCGTAAAAGAATTCTTCTTTCCTTCGACATTGTATCTGGCATGACGATGATGCATTTGTAGCCTCTGGCTGCGGCAACAAAAGCGAGGGCAATTCCAGTATTTCCACTCGTTGGTTCAACTATGATGCTGTCTTTATGAATTAATCCGGCTTTTTCGGCTGCATCTATCATCGCGACTCCGATGCGATCTTTTACTGAATGGGCAGGATTGAAATATTCTAATTTGACGACAACTTCAGAAGAAAAGCCTTCATTTAATCTTTGCAACTTCACTAAAGGAGTATTTCCAATCAATTCGGTAATATTATTTGCGATTTTCATCTTAATTTTGATCTCCTAAACAATTAAAAAATTAACCATCATAAAACAAAACAGCGGTTACTCCGCTCCGGCACATAGATTAATTGTGCGGGGTTTCTTCCGCTGCCTGTATTTGATGGTTATCTTTTTTTTTTCGTAATCTACAGGCGGCGTTTAGAAAAAACCCCGCAGTAGACACAAGCAATTAAAATTCATTAAAATCTCCCAAAATTCATATATGTCCATATTATAAGTGCCTGTTAGCTTCTGTCAAGCGCTTTGTATTTTTGCACCAATTTTTAAAATCGCAATTTTGCAAATTATTTAAATGAAATGTATGTCTGGAAATACAGCCTTCTCATTTTTCACTGGTTAGTTGATCAGAAATTTCCTATCCTTTTGCCTGTGATTGCCTGTCTATCCGACTATTGAAAAAAATTGGATTAAAACCGTATGATTGGTTTGCAACTTATCGAGGGAATTTTCGTAAATTGTATTGTCATAAAGATTTTAAATGCCATTTGATAGTGAGGAAAAAAAATGAAAAAATATAATTGGCGTATGCTCATCGGAGCTTTCTTAGTAGCTGTAGGATTACTTTCATTCTTAAATATTTTGACTGATTTCCCGTTCTGGGGAATACTCTGGGGATCATTATTTGGCGTAATTGGTGTTGCCTTTTTAGTTTACTCACGCCATGATCAAAAAGCATGGTGGGCGTTAATTCCAGGTGTTATCTTGCTTGGCTTATG
>CAZPIM010000027.1:24233-32608 GCA_964586385.1 uncultured Anaerolineaceae bacterium | reverse complement strand
GGTCAGGTGAATATCTTAATTCTTGGCTCGGATTATCGGGAAGGTCGTGGTTATCGTACCGATGTTTTCATGTTGCTTTCAATGTACCCAAATAATGGTTCTGCCTCTGTAATTTCATTTCCCCGAGACCTTTATGTGTATATACCTGGTGTAGGGAACCAAAGGATAAATGTTGCGCAACCATATGGTGGTTTTGAATTAAGCAATGCGACATTACAGGAAAATTTTGGAGTTAGCGCAGATCACTATATTATGACCAATTTTGATGGTTTTAAGAGCATTATCAATAGTCTGGGAGGGATTAACGTCGAAGCTGGCATGTATCTATCCGACCATTGTGATCTGCCTCAAAGAGATTCTGCCGGTAATTGCACCATCTATCCTGGCGGAAATTATATGAATGGCGAAACAGCATTATGGTATGTTAGATCCCGTTACTCATCCTCTGACCTGGATAGAACCAGAAGAGCTCAGGAAGTTGTCTTTGCAATGTTTTCAAAATTAATGAGTTTGGATGCAGTTTCCCGCCTTCCTGAACTTTTTGCTTCTTATAGCAATGCAATTGAAACTGATCTTAGTATCGGAGATATTGTGCCGTTGGCCCCATTGGCAACATCTTTATTGAATGACCCTTCAAAAATTCGAAGATACGCGATTGGAATTAATGAGGTAACACCTTACGTATTACCAGATTCCGGTGCGAATGTATTGTTACCAAACTATGATGCAATCGCAGAACTGATTCGGCAATCGGCATTTACACCATAAACTGCTATCTATTAATAGATTGACAGAATATCCAATTGTGAGTATTCTTTAATTTAATCTATACGCAGTTGAGGTGAATATGAGCAATCTTTCTAATCCAACTTCCATACATATTACGAATCAAACACCGGTTTCACCGGCGATTCAAGCCTGGGAAATCTATTTACAGGATCAGGACAAATCGATTTACACGATTAAAGCATTTATAAACGACCTACAACTCTTAACAGGCTTTTTCCCTCCGGACAAGACCATTGGGTCCTTTTCAACAAATGATCTTAACAATTTCTTGAAATGGCTTGAAAATGGACGTGGAGTGCCATGTAGTCCTAAAAGTCTTGCGAGAAGAATTACTTCGATAAAGGCATTTTTTCGATGGCTAAAACAACATGGTCGAATCACGGTCGATCCGGCAGAAAAAGTTGTCCAAAAATCTGTGATAAGCCCATTGCCAGAAGTGCTATCTGAAGACGAAATAATCAAAGTTCTCGAAATTACTCAAAAATATCGGACTGCCTCAAAGCCGGATTCCAGACCATTTACGCTTGTTCAACTACTTCTAGAAACGGGTCTAAAAAAAGGGGAATGTCTGGCATTGTCTTTAAACCATATTGATCTTTCAAATTCAGATGAACCATTTATTTTTGTTCGATATAACAACCCAAATTATCGTTACAAGGAACGAAAAATACTCGTGTCACCTATTTGGATTGAAGGTTACCTTGAATATCTAGCGCAATATGATCCGAAAGACCAGGTTTTTCCATGGTCTCCAAGAAGACTTGAATATATTCTAGAGGATATTGGAAGAGATGCGGGTCTTAAGAAGCATTTGTCATTCGATATGTGCCGTTGGACGTGTGCGTTGAAAGACTTTAATCAATCTGAAGAACACGAATTGATTCGCCAAAAGTTGGGTATTTCAAAAATTCAATGGAGAGAAATTGGATCGAAATTAAATCGTCTATCAATGGGTGCTTAATTAATTAATTGTTGAAACAATTCAAATCGAATTATCTTTTTAGTTTCCGGGGTAATTTTAAATTCCTCGGAAAGTCTGAGACCCATAACCCAGATGATTTTTCCGTCAATATCTTTTAGTAAGGGCCAGTTATTCCGTGCAGATTTGGGAATTTTTTCATTAATAAAAAATTCTCCAATTTTTATCGTATTATTACTCATTCCAAAAGGAGAAAAACGATCACCTGGATCTTTTTTTGAAATTTTGAGTTGGTTATCTTTAACAGCTAGGTAATCGATTTCGATGATATTTGGGTCTGATTTGTTAATGAAATATCGCGGATCTACTTTTTCAATGAGTTCTGTTTTCAAAATCCAATTCTTACCGAATTCAATCATTCTATTACCATCAATAGAAATCAATTTGTCTTCATTTATTTGAGGGAAAAATTGTTCTGCCCATGGAACATTCTTTTTAAAAACATAGAATGCATTATCTGTCAGTTCGACACACAAGTTTCCTTCCAGATCAATAATTCCACTTTGGTCATTATAAATACCGTCAATTCCTCTTTGAATGCTCTCAAACGAGATATCCCGGATCGAAGGCCGCAAGAAGAATACCATTTTTCTAATTAAGTGCCGTTGAAGTCCCAAACCCAGTTTTAGAAAATCAGATCGATTGCATCGAATGATCCCCTTTTTTGATTGATCGATAATTTCATCCCAGGCTTTTTCCAATTCTCTGTCAATGATTTCTTTATCTTCCGATAACAAAAACGCTGTCAGCCATATTTGTTCTTTAAATTTTGGATACTTTTTCGTGATGCCTGGAATTAAATCATAACGAATCTGGTTTCGGGTAAATTGAAGGTCGAAATTCGTTTCATCTTGACGATATGTCATCTCATTGTTCTGTAAATAATCTTCGATTTCCGATCTCCACACCGACAGGAGAGGTCGCAAAATCACGATTTCCTTATCAAACTCATCGATAATTGTTTTTTCCTTCATACCAGTCAAACCGGAAATTCCACTCCCTCGAATGAGATGCATCATCACCGTCTCGACCTGGTCATCCGCATTATGAGCCACAGCAATGTATTTGGAATGATATTTATTGGCGATTTTCATTAAAAATTGGTAACGAAGAATTCTTGCGGCTTCTTCAATTGATTTATGTGATTCCTCAGCATATTCTTTCACATCACTTGTGCCAAGTTCGAAAGGCAAGCCAAGCTGTTTGGAAATTTTTTCTACAAATAATGCATCATTTTCTGCTTGTAGACGTAATTGATGATTAAAATGCGCAATAACAAGTTTGTATCCCATCTTGTGAAAACAATCGAGTAGGCAGACGCTGTCTGCTCCACCGGATACACCTACCACGATCAATTCGTCACTATGAAAATCACAAACTTCTTTTATTCGTTCAAATATTTGTTTTTTCATAAGAATCGATTATAGCATGCTGGAAAAAAACTATTCTGCATGAAAAATGTAAATAATATTAAAAAATCCCTATAATATAACTTAATCCATATTTATTATTTTTCTTGTTTTTTGAGGTAACGATCATGAAAGAAAAAATTCTCATTATCGATGATGATTTAGAGACACTAAGATTAGTTGGCTTGATGTTGCAACGCCAGGGGTATGAGATCATTTCAGCTAATAATGGCGAATTAGGAATCAGTTTAGCAAAAAAAGAAAAACCTGATTTGATCGTGCTGGATGTGATGATGCCTGACCTTGACGGATTTGACGTAACAAAACAAATGCGGTCAGATCCGGAATTGATCAGCACACCAATTTTGATGTTCACGGCTAAAAGCCAGGTTGATGATAAAGTTGCTGGTTACGAGGCAGGAGTGGACGATTATCTGATCAAACCCGTTCACCCTGTCGAATTGGTTGCCCACATAAAGGCATTGCTTTCAAGACGTAAAAGAGAAACCGGATCATTACAAAAACCTGTTAAAGGATATGTAATCGGTGTCATCGCCGCTAAAGGTGGATTGGGAGTCTCTACTGTCGCGCTAAATCTCGGAGTCGCGCTGCATGAAAAAACAAAAACAGAAACCATTTGTGCAGAGATTTGTCCGAATCACGGAACTTGGGGATTAGAGTTGGGTTTAGCGGATAATCAATCATTAAATAAAATCATCCAAAAACGTCCTGAAGATATCGATCATAACCTGGTTAAACAGAATTTAGTGAAAAGCAACTTCGGAGTGAATTTATTGCTTTCATCTCCGACATTTTCCAGTAACAATCTAAAATCAGTAATTGATCAAATAGCGACATTAATACAATTTCTTTCGGAATTGTCCCAGATCCTCATCCTTGACCTTGGATCTGGAAATGTCGAAGTGATTGATAAGTTAGTTGATATGTGCAATGAAATTATTATCGTAACAGAAGCGCAACCAATCCCGATTGAGAGAACAAAATACTTAATGGATGAGTTTGAACAAAGGGGTTTTAATAAAAACAAAAAAACGGATATTCTGGTCAACAATCGCACAAGAGCGGATGTGCAATTGTCACTTACACAAGTTCAGGAAAAATTAGGATATTCTCCAACGATTGTCATACCGCCTTCTCCGGAATTGGCTTATCAGGCTGTGATGCATTTTCAGCCATTAATCAAAATGCAACCTGAAAGTCTGGTGACCCAACAATTTATACGATTCGCAGATCATATAATCGAAAAAATTAAGAAATGAAACTTGCGGATAATTTAGAAAAACTGAATAAAGCTGTCAGTTTGATCGAACAATCAAACTATATTGTCTTGCTCACCGGTGCAGGGATTTCTACGCCATCCGGAATCCCTGATTTTCGATCGCAAAATTCAGGTTTATGGATGGAGAATAATCCGATAGAAGTAGCATCACTTTCAAGTTTTCGGTCTCAACCATCCATTTTTTATGACTGGTTTCATCCACTATTGGAAGCTATTACGAATGCCTCACCAAATCCAGCCCATTTTGCTATCGCAAATTTGGAAAATAAAGGAATATTCAAAGCAGTCATAACTCAGAATATTGACCTTTTCCATCAAAAAGCAGGTTCCATTAATGTTCTGGAACTTCATGGTTCGATTAAGAAATTTTCCTGCATAAGATGCGGATATGAAACGGATTATGAGTCGCTCTTGATAAAGGATTACATGAAATCCAAAGTAATCCCAAAATGTCCACGATGCAATGTCGCTTTGAAACCTTCTATCATTTTTTATGAGGAAATGTTACCAGAACGTGTTTGGGAAAAAGCAAATATCCATTCTCAAATGGCAGATTTGTTCATCGTTGTCGGAACATCATTGGAAGTTTATCCGGCAAACTTGTTGCCGGAAGTTGCAATCAATAATCATGCAAAATTAATAATCAATACATTATCCACCACGCAATTGGATTCTGTAGCAGATGTTGTATTAAACCTGGACGTCGTAGATGTATGGAAATACTTAATTGAGCGAATTAATCAGGTAAAAAAGTAGAGTAATCGGAAAATAATCATTATTCGTAATAATTGATTAAAGACTTCCTCTTCGGCCAAATTGCTTCTCAAGTAAATCAACAGATAAGTGAATCATTGTTGGTCTCCCATGAGGACAAGTTCTGGGAGAATTACAGTTTTCTAGATCTCTTAATAGGATTTCCTGTTCTTGTATAGTCAATACCTGCCCTGCTTTAACCGCAGCTCGTTTACAAACTCTGGCTGCGATTTGCTCTTCGATTTTGTTCTTTAAAGGTGTCTCATCATCTTCAAAATCATCAACAATGACTCTGATCGCCGAAACCGGGTCCAGACCGATTAATATGGCTGGAATTGATCGAATCTGAAAAGTATTTTCCCCAAATTCATTCACTTCAAATCCAAGTTTGTTTATGATCGATATTTTGCTGGTTAATAAAATCGATTGATTTGGCGGTAAAGTAACGATTTCCGGACTCAGTAAAGACTGTGATGGTATGCGTTGACTATATTGAGACATCAACTTTTCAAATAGAACTCTTTCATGCGCAGCATGCTGGTCAATCAAATACAGTCCATCTGGTCCTTCAGCCACAATATACATCAATCCTATCTGGCCGATCAATTTCAGCAAAGCTGATTTTTTATTATTCGGAATAGAAAATTGATCCTGAGTATCAATTAGGTTTATTGTTGTATCCAAAGTTGGTTTGTCGTCAGAATTTCCGGATGAAGGTGGGTTTTCATTTGCTGGGAACCAAGAGATTTCCGATTGGTTTTCGCCGGTATCTGGTTTAAACCAGTTTTTTGGCGAAATCTCAGGAACCGGATTGTAGGCAAGCAATGCTCTGCGTGTCGCCCTTTGAACAAGGCTAAACAAATAATCAGGCCGTTGAAAACGTACTTCTGCTTTTGTTGGATGAACATTAACATCAACTTGTTGCGAAGGAATATCTAAAAATAAAACAGCAATCGGATATCGTCCAACCATGATCATAGTCTGGTATGCTTTGAGTAAGGCTGCACTTAACGCAATATCCTGCACCCATCGTCCATTAATAAAGAATGTTAAATCTTTTCGATTCGATTTTGTGATTGCGATCGGGCTTATGAAACCTGAAAGTGAGTATCCTTCTTCCTGCATACTGATTTCCAGCATTTTGCGGGCAGTATCCAACCCATAGAGCTGAATAAGGATTTCTCTCCTGTCACCATTGCCATTTGTTTGGAAAATCACGCGGTCTTCAATCGCAAGCTTAAACCGAATTAATGGATAAGCAAGTGAATACCGCATGATCAAAGCACTGATACGTTGTTTTTCGTATGAATCCGATTTTAAGAATTTTAATCTTGCCGGCACGCTAAAGAACAAATTCCTAACCCGAATTCTTGTCCCGATCGGTGTACCAGTCTTTTCGAAGGAAATCTCCTTGCCCCCTTCAATGACAAGTTTTCCACCAATTTCATCAAATTGAAACCGGGATAATATTTCAAATTGGGAAACAGAAGCAATAGATGCCAGGGCTTCACCACGAAATCCAAGTGTCCTTATAGAATATAAATCATCCGCAGAAACAATTTTTGATGTCGCATGTCTAGTAACTGCTAAGCGCAATTCATCAAATGGAATACCTGATCCATTATCGGAAACTTCAATTAATTTTTTTCCAGCTTCAAGGATTATGATGCTGATTTCTGATGCGTTAGAATCAATAGAATTTTCGACCAATTCTTTGACAACTGATGTTGGTCGTTCAATTACTTCCCCGGCTGCGATTTGCGAAGCAACCTGGTCTTCTAGAATCTCAATTTTCCGGATTTCATTATTCATAAGGCACGTTTGTTATTTTACAGCAATTACAACAAAATTGCAGGATCGGGTAAAATAACCGAATGAATATTTCAACGATAATTTTTGACCTGGATGATACGCTATATCCGTCATCGAATGGGATTTGGACTTTACTTCGGGATCGTATTAATTTATTTATGGTTGAAAACCTGGGATATTCGAAATCAGATGCGCTGATTGCTCAGGTAGAATATTTTAATAAATATGGCACCACACTACGTGGGCTTCAATTGGAACATCATATAGATCCACTTAAATATTTACAGTTTGTTCATGATTTACCAATACAAAAGTTAATAAAACCAAACGCAATTTTAAAGGACTTCCTTTCATCTATTCCTCAAAAAAAAGTAATCTTCACCAATGCTGACCATTGGCATGCCAATCGTGTATTGGAAGCATTAGATATCAGGAAGTTTTTTGAAGAAATTGTGGATATCATGGATATACAACCATTTTGCAAGCCTATGACAGAAGCATTTGAAATTGCAGTTCATAAATTGGGGATACGAAATACTTCATCTTGTCTTTTTATTGATGATAGTCTTCGAAATGTCACGGTTGCAAAATCATTAGGGATGCAGACAGTCTGGGTCTCGGACAATCATAGTGGATTTGATCATTCGAATTATAAAATTAACAAAATAGAAGAAATTATCGAATTATTTTCCAATGTATTTGTTGAGGAAAAATGAAAGAGCTAACAGGGACAGCCTGGGTGATCATAATAATCTTTGTTGCATTTGTTACACTTATCAATATATGGTTATTTTTGTTTGCTAAGGATAAAAACACAAAACGGGGGATTAAAATCTTAAGTGATTCGATAAAAGTTTTGAAAAATCCATTTCAAGAAGAGGATAAAAAATTGGAAGAATTATCTTCACTAACGTCCAAATTTAAAGAACTAGACGTAATGACGAAAAATGAAATTTCAGGAGAAAAGAATGCGTAATTTTAATTGGAAATATTTTTTTGTTTTTTTCGCATTTCTTACAATAACCCTAGCAGCATTCTCTGGAGGATTTCTGGTTGGTCAAATTTATCCTTTATTTGCTGATAAAGCAACTAATCTACCTGTATTAACTACAGCGACAGAAGAATCCAGCCAAACACAGAACCCAGAAATTGAAGATTTAGATGAATTGTTTCAACCATTTTGGGAAGCCTGGGATTACGTTGTTACTCACTATGTCGAACAACCCGTAAATAAGACTGAGATGATGCGTGGAGCAATTTCCGGTATGCTCGAATCATTAGGGGATCAACATTCGTCCTATATGGACCCGGAAATGTATCGACAGCAAAGTGC
>CAZPIM010000027.1:0-24133 GCA_964586385.1 uncultured Anaerolineaceae bacterium | reverse complement strand
AATCAAATTGCATATGTCCAATTGGTCAATTTTGGTGAAAAGACGCATGATGACCTGCGGGACCAAATTAGGGATTTATTAAAACAAGAGCCAGTTGGTTTGATCCTTGACTTACGAAACAATGGTGGCGGATTTCTTGAATCAGCTATTGAAATAACATCGGAATTTGTGAAACAAAGCCCGATTATGTACCAGGAATATGGAAATGGAGAAAGAATCACATATGATTCCCGACCATTTGGTATTGCGACTGATATTCCTTTAGTCGTGTTAATTAATGGTGGGTCCGCATCTGCATCAGAAATTACTGCAGGAGCAATTCAGGATTACGAAAGAGGAGTTCTTGTAGGAACACAAAGTTATGGCAAAGGATCTGTTCAAAATTGGATTACATTATTGAATGACAATGGGGCAATTAGAGTCACAATAGCAAGATGGTTAACCCCAAATGAAAGGCAAATTAATTCCGTTGGATTAACACCAAATGTCATCGTTGAAATAAGTGAAGAAGATATCGCTGCTGAAAAAGATCCTCAGCTTGAAAAAGCAATTGAGATTTTGTTAGAAAATAGTAATTAAGAAATGTATTAGTCTTTTTTCGTGTTTGACAGTTCGAAGAGCGGGTATTATAATCAATCCCCGCTGGAAAAATATCTTGGGAGAGTGTTTATGGAACAGAGTACAACGGCGGGCAACAGCCGCATCCAAATTTCTGATGTCAAATTGAAAGAAAAATACACCGGAAAGGTAATAAAAACCACCTTAGCCGGTGCTGCAATAGATATTGGTGCGGAACGTCCGGCGATGCTACATGTATCACAAATGACTTCGCCATCCGAAGAACCCATTCATAATGTTGGTGAAGTACTCTCTGTGGGACAGGAAATAGATGTCTGGGTCAAACGTGTTCGCGATGAGCGCATTGAGTTAACTATGATCAGACCTCTTGGGTTGGAATGGCGAGAAATTAAAACCGGTCTGGTAGTAAAAGGTTCAGTTGTTCGCCTGGAAACTTTTGGTGCGTTCGTGGAAATTGGGGCCGAACGGCCTGGTTTGATCCATATCAGTGAAATGGCTCATGGTTACGTAAAAACGCCATCAGACGTTTTAAAAGATGGCGATGAAATCGAAGCAGAAATAATTGATTTCAACCGAAAGAAAAAACAAATTAAATTATCTATGAAAGCGCTTCAACCAGAACCAGTGAAAGAAGAAGTGCCAGTTCAGGTAGAAACCCGAACTTTTGAAGATAATACGAAACGCGAAAAACCTGTCAGAAAAAAGAAAGAAAAGAAATCGCGCAACAAGAATGAATCTAATTTTGATGGTATAAACTTTGAAATTAAAGCTGACGAAGTAGAAGTTGAACCAACCGCAATGGAAATAGCTATTCGTGCAGCGATGGAAAAAGCAAATGCAAAAAAACAGGAATCCAAAAAGAAAGTTGTGAAAGCAACTTCGAGTGCCCAGGAAGAGATTCTTTCACGCACGTTGGATCAAAAAGCTGGTTAAGAATATCTGCTAATTCGATCATAATTAATTTTCTTTTTGAGATCAAAATAACGTCAACATGCCTGCTTAACGCAGGCATGTTTTTTGCTAAAAAAAATATGGTACACTTAGATTTAATAAAAAATATATTTATGCCTATTAAATTTCTCAGCAATCATACTAGTTAGAAAATTTTCCTGAAATGAGGAGTCGATTAATCGACTCTCTTTTTTTTATCCTTTACGGAGGAATGTATGCCAACTAAATTTTTCTTTTTCACAGGTGGTGTTGTAAGCTCAGTTGGTAAAGGTGTAACAGCTGCCGCCATTGGAAGGATTTTAAAAGAACGGGGATTTCGCGTCGCTGTCCAAAAATTAGATCCATACATCAATGTCGACCCTGGTACGATGAGTCCATATCAGCATGGGGAAGTCTTTGTCACAGATGACGGCGCAGAAACTGATTTGGACCTGGGTCATTATGAACGCTTTATC
This sequence comes from uncultured Anaerolineaceae bacterium, assembly GCA_964586385.1. Taxonomy (GTDB): domain Bacteria; phylum Chloroflexota; class Anaerolineae; order Anaerolineales; family Anaerolineaceae; genus UBA6170. The sequence continues at coordinate 22,148 of CAZPIM010000027.1, read as the reverse complement.
GATATTCGTCTAAATAAATTATGCAATATGACAACTGGTCAAATCTATGCGGAAGTTATTAGCAAAGAACGAAGAGGCGATTATCTGGGCGGTACCATTCAGGTTATTCCTCATATTACTAATGAAATTAAAAGAAGAATTGCTTTAGTTGCAAAATCAATGGACGCAGAAATTGTGTTAATTGAAGTTGGGGGTACAGTTGGCGATATCGAATCTCAGCCATTTTTAGAAGCAATTAGACAACTTAGAAGTGATTTAGGTCGTGAAAACACTGTTTTTATTCATGTAACCTGGTTACCTTCCATTGGGGCAACAGGAGAATTAAAAACAAAGCCTACACAACATTCTGTCAGAGAATTGCGGTCTATGGGAATTTCACCGGATATGATCATCGCTCGCTCCGATTTTCCCATCACTAATGACTTATGTGAAAAAATATCGCTCTTTTGTGATGTGGAACGTGAAGCAGTTGTACCCATGGTCACTGCTACTAATCTATACGAAGTTCCCCTGTTGCTTGAAAAAGCTAAAGTTGGCGAATATTTAATGAAAAGGGCCAATCTTCAACCATATCAATCTCCTGATTGGACAGAGTGGCAAAAGATGATTAACGTGATCAAGCAAGACAAACCGAAATTAAATATTGCTTTGGTAGGGAAATATGTTGAGCTTCATGATGCTTATATCAGTGTTCGAGAATCATTAAATCATGCAGCATTTTCGCTTGGTTTGGAAATCGATATCAATTGGATCCATTCTGTAGAACTTGAAAAAGGTAAAAGTTTTGAGATTCTTAACAAAAGTGACGGAATACTTGTTCCAGGTGGATTTGGGTCAAGAGGAATTGAAGGGAAAATTTTGGCTGCCCGATTTGCCAGAGAAAATAAAAAGCCCTATTTAGGGTTATGTTTAGGAATGCAACTCATGGTAATAGAATTTGGCAGATTTGTTTTCAAAGATGAAACAGCCAATTCAACTGAATTTGATCGGACGACAATTTATCCAGTAATCGATTTATTACCCGAGCAACAAAGTATTACTGATTTAGGTGGAACTATGCGTCTCGGTCTTTACCCGTGCCAGTTAAAAGCTGATACGATAGCCTCCAATGCATACCATCAAGACCTGGTACAAGAACGCCACCGCCATCGTTTTGAATTTAATAACAAATATAGACAGGAATTCGAACAAAATAATATGGTTTTTTCCGGGTTGTCTCCGGATGGAAAATTGGTAGAAATTGTCGAATTGAAGGATCATCCCTTTATGCTCTCTACTCAATTTCACCCCGAATTTCTATCCAGACCAAACCGTCCACATCCATTGTTTGTAGCATTTATACAGGCAGTGAGAAATTGCAGCGAATTAATAAAGTAAAAATGATTATTTTTGGCTTCACCGCAAGTAAGGAAAAACGATTATACTTGACAGAATTATTCAAAAATCAACAGAAATTATTTCTGAAAAAAAGAGAGGTTAGTTATGGATACAACAATCGTTTCAATTTATGGGCAGGAAATCCTTGATTCACGCGGAAATCCTACGGTAGAGGTAGAAGTCGTGCTTGCTGATGGAAGTTGGGGAAGAGCAGCAGTTCCATCCGGAGCATCAACTGGTAGCCATGAAGCCTTAGAACTTCGTGACGGTGTCAAAGACAGATATTTGGGAAAAGGTGTTGAAAAGGCTGTTGAAAATGTAAATTCCGAAATAGCTGAAACTTTATTGGATTGGGATGCTTCAGAGCAACGCGCAATTGATCTCACATTGCTTGCCCTTGATGGTACTGAAAACAAATCCAAGTTAGGTGCAAATGCAATTCTCGGGACATCATTAGCTGTCGCAAAAGCAGCAGCCAATTCTCTGGGAATGCCACTTTATAGATATATTGGCGGCATACACGCACATGTTTTACCCGTACCGATGATGAACATATTAAATGGTGGAGCACATACTGCCTGGCAATCTACTGATGCTCAGGAATTTATGGTCATGCCTTTGGGTGCACCATCTTTTGCTGAAGGTCTACGCTGGGGAGCTGAGATTTATCATTCCTTGAAAAGTGTACTCAAATCACGTGGCTATGCGACTCTTGTTGGCGACGAAGGTGGTTATGCACCCGCGTTAAAAGCAAACGTTGAAGCAGTCGAAGTGATTCTGGAAGCAATTCTTAAAGCTGGTTACAAACCCGGTGAGCAAGTTGCTATCGCTCTGGATCCTGCTGCATCAGAATTTTATGATTCAGAAACCAAACTCTACAACTTAAGAAAAGAAGGCAAGAAACTTACTTCTGAACAAATGGTCGGTTTTTGGAAAAATTGGGTCGATCAATACCCAATCGTATCCATCGAAGACGGTTTGGCCGAAGATGATTGGGACGGATGGAAACTTCTTGTAAATGAGCTAGGTGATCGACTTCAAATCGTCGGTGATGATCTGCTCGTTACAAATCCGGAAAGAATTCGTCGCGCTATCCGTGAGAAAGCTGCCAACAGTGTGTTAATTAAATTAAACCAAATCGGCAGTCTGACTGAGACATTAGAAGCGATCGAAACAACACATCGTGCCGGCTGGACTGCAGTTACATCACATAGATCAGGTGAAACAGAAGATTCAACGATTGCGGATTTAGCCGTTGCGTTAAATACTGGCCAAATCAAGACCGGTGCACCAGCTCGTTCCGATCGTGTGGCAAAATACAATCAATTGCTCCGAATTGAGGTTGAATTAGGCGAAACCGCTGTTTATGCAGGATGGGATGCATTAAAAAATCAAAAATAAGGAATAAAAAAACAATTTCTAAAAGGATGTGCTTGTTGCACATCCTTTTTTGATATCTATGCGAAAATACGAAAGAGATTATTCTTCAAATCGAATTAAATCATTTTTCTAAATCAGATTTATTTATAACCTCATGCACCTTTTCCCAAACCCCAGCAAACATTTCTTTCGTTAACCTTCCTGTTTGTGTATTTTGTCTGCTTGGATGATAAGAAGAGATTACTGAAATTTTCGTCTCATTAATGCTGGTCATTCCCAAATGAGAAAATGGATGAAGATTATGGAAGCCTTTTTTGTGCAATAAATAATACTGGATTTCATGGTGTGCGATTGCTCCCAATGTCACAATTACCTTTAGGTTTTCCATCATCCTGATTTCAGTTTCAAGATAATTTCTACAATTCAATATTTCATCGCTGGTAGGTTTATTGTCAGGAGGAACACATCGACAGACTGCTGTAATGAACATATCTTTCAAAATAAGATCATCATGCATGTGTACAGATTTATCTTTACTTGCAAAACCTGCCTGGTGTAATGCAGGAAATAAAAAGTCTCCGGATGCATCACCAGTGAACATCCTTCCGGTGCGATTTGAACCATGTGCTCCAGGTGCTAATCCAACGACTAACACCCTGCCAAACAAGTCGCCAAATCCAGGGACTGGTTTCCCCCAATACTCACAGGATTGGTATGCTTTTTTCTTTTGGATGGCAATCTGATTCCTCCAAAGAACAAGTCTTACACATTTTTGGCAATGAATTATTTCCTGGTTGAGATCATCTATACGCATTTTGCCTCACTACTTTGATAGACGAGAGAATTAAGAAATAAACATCGCATCACCAAAAGAATAGAAACGATAATTTTCTTTGATAGCGGTTTGATATGCATTCATGATTTTATCTTTTCCAGCAAAAGCCGAAACCAACATAATTAAAGTAGATTTTGGTAAATGAAAATTTGTGATCATCGCATCCACCACACGAAATGTATATCCTGGAAGGATAAATATACTGGTGGATTCCGAAAATACTCCAACGCGATCGCCAGGTTTCGCGTATTTTGCTGCTGATTCTAAAGTTCGTACGCTGGTCGTTCCTACAGCAATAACTCTACCCCCATTTCTGGCTGTATCATTAATCCTTTTCGCACTTTCATTGGAAATTTCACACCATTCAGAATGAATTTTATGTTCCTCCGGATCATCTTCCGTCACTGGTGCGAAGGTATCCAATCCAACATGTAAATTTATTTCACAAAATTGAATGCCAGATAATTCGAGTTTGCCCATCAATTCTTTGGTGAAATGCAACCCTGCTGTTGGTGCTGCAGCAGATCCAATATTTTTTGCGAAAACAGTCTGATAGCGCTCTGGGTCTTTTAATGGTTCATGAATATAAGGAGGTAAAGGCATCTGACCAATTGAATCCCAAACAGTAGATATGTCACAATTAAATTGAATTATTCGTTTAGACCCTTCCAATTTTTGTTTAACAAAACCAAATATATTTTCAGCTATGCGAAGTTTCATCCCTGAATTTATTCTCTTGCCACCTACCAGGCATTCCCAATCACGAATTCCGATCTGTTTCAAAAGTAAAATCTCAATTTTTCCACCGGTCGGTTTTTGTGCAAATATGCGTGCAGGAATTACTTTTGTTCGATTAATGACAAGAAGATCACCTTTTCTGAGAAAAGTGCCAATTTCAAAGAACCTCTTATGTTCATAGAAATCTGAAACGCGATTGACAATCATTAATTTTGAATTGTGTCGAGGTTCTATTGGGGTTTGCGCAATCTTTTCGATTGGTAACTCATAATTAAAATCGATTGTTTTCAAGAAAAATCCGATAACTCTAAAATATCATATTAATTTTGGTTGATGATTCGACTCTGGATAAATCAATCCCAAATGCTCATACGCAATTTTCGTAGCCACTCTTCCTTGAGAAGTCCTATCCAGGAAACCCAATTGCAATAAGTAAGGTTCCACAACATCCATAATCGTATCAGGTTCTTCACTAATGGATGCTGCGATTGTACTCAAACCAACAGGTCCACCAGCATATTTTTCAATTATTGTTTGTAAAACGCGCCTGTCAAGAGAATCCAGGCCTTTCCAATCGACATCCATTAATTCGAGAGCAGACATCGCTGCGTTTTTGGAAATAATTCCATCCAGTCGGACCTGGGAGTAATCCCGTACTCTTCTTAATAATCGTAAGGCAACACGGGGAGTTCCTCTTGCACGTCTTGCGATTTCCTTTATCCCATCATCATCCGAAACGACGTTCATCTTTTTCGTTGCACGAAGAATAATTTTTTCCATCGAGGTGATATCGTAAAAATCAAGACGGTATACTGCCCCAAATCTAGCTCTTAAAGGAGATGTCACTAAAGCAAGCCTGGTTGTGGCTCCGATTACTGTAAATCTTGGTAACTTTAATCGGATAGAGCGGGCAGAAGGTCCTTTTCCAATAACAATATCAAGTGCAAAGTCTTCCATACCGGGATATAATATTTCTTCTATTGCACGTCCAAGGCGATGAATCTCATCAATGAATAAGATATCTCCCGCACGTAAATTTGTTAATATCGCAGCTAAATCGCCCGCTTTTTCGATTGCCGGTCCGGATGTAATTCGAATATTGACTCCCATTTCATTCGCTAGAACATGCGAAAATGTCGTTTTACCTAACCCGGGAGGTCCATAAAAAAGGACATGATCCAGCGATTCATTTCTTTGTTTTGCAGCAGAAATTAAAATCGCCAAATTTTCTTTCACCTGCTCCTGTCCGATTATTTCATTTAACTGCGTTGGACGCATTGCTAAATCAAGACGGTCATCAGGTTTTACTTCAGGACTTACCATTCTTTCATCGGTCATGTGTTCGATTATACTCGTAAAAAATAAATCGGAGAACAAAAAAATATGCAAAAAATTGACAAAAATAACCACCAAAATTATGTGATTATTTTTGTTGTCCTGATACTTTATGTCATTTTGATTTCACATTTAATTCGTAACCCAGATCAAGGCAACCTTTTATCCAATCGGATCGGGTTTGGTATTTCATCGAAAGCCGATCCCTTATTTTGGTCACAGCAATTAAATGCCGACTGGTATCTGGATTGGAAAACAACACCAATCAATGCCAATGAAAAACCGGAATATTGGCAGATGATTCGATTATCAAAAGATGGATTTCGCCCTTCGGCAAATGAAATAATAAAAATCGCCATAAATTATCCGGGTCAAACATGGATAATCGGGAATGAACCGGACAATATTTACCAGGATAATATTGAATATGCGCAATTTACTCATCAATATCATTATCTGTATTATTTAATCAAACGATTTGATCCCTCATCAAAAATTGCAATAGGGGCAATTTCCCAACCTTCCCCATTGCGACTTCGATATTTGGATCTTGTGCTGAATGAATATCAACGTTCATTCCACCAAAAGCTACCAGTGGATTGGTGGACCCTTCATGCATATGTATTACGGGAAGAAAAAGATAGCTGGGGTGCCGGTATTCCTCCAGGATTCCAGGAGACGAATGGATTACTTTATGAAATTGAACAGCATGGAGATATTTCCATTTTTAAAAATAATATTCTTGCGTTCAGATCATGGATGAAAAAAAACGGTTACCAAAATACACCTTTGGCTATTACTGAATTTGGGATTTTACTCCCAAAAGAGTTTGGGTTTACACCTGAAAAGATTTCTGAATATTTATCATTATCTTTTGATTGGTTATCAACCGGGAAAGATACAAGTATTGGTTTACCACAGGATGATTATTTCGTCGTGCAAAAATTTGCCTGGTTCAGCTTGGGTGATGTTATTTACCCGGTCGCAGATTTAGTGGACTTTTCAGCTATGAAACTAACGACAATTGGTGAACAATTCAGGAAATCTTCTTTACCCTTTAATAACCAGACGACAAAATAATTTTGCTTATTGCATGCTATAATGACCTCGTAAACCCATTAATATGGAGATAAATACATGTCAAATATATCCATTTCTTCTCACCCTTTAGTTGCACATAAATTATCAAAATTAAGAAATAAAGATACAGAACCAAAGAAATTCCGCGAACTAGTAAGAGAAATATCAGGTTTATTAGCTTATGAAGCAACTGCTGATCTCAAAGTCCAAACAATTGAGGTTCAAACTCCCTTAAAAATAACCCAGGGTGCTGAATTAACCGAAAAAATTGGGTTGGTGCCAATTCTGCGTGCAGGATTAGGTATGGTTGAAGGAATTTGGGAATTAATGCCTTCGTCGGAAGTGTGGCATATAGGAATTTATCGTGATGAGAAAACGCTTAAACCTGTGGAATACTACAACAAATTGCCAACAGAACCCACAGTGAGTGTTTGCTTAATTCTTGATCCTATGCTTGCGACTGGTGGTTCTGCTGTTGCAACAGTCGGGGTCTTAAAGCGGTGGGGAGTAAAACGGATAAAATTTGTTGGCTTGATTGGTGCTCCGGAAGGAGTAGCAAACATGCAAAAAAATCATCCGGATGTCCCTATTTTTCTAGGTGCCTTGGATGAACACCTTAATGAAAATGGATACATTGTGCCAGGATTGGGTGATGCTGGCGACCGGCAATTTGGGACTGCTTGAAAATCTGTAAATTTTTTCGAACTAACCTTATCATTTATATACATTAAGAAAAGCACCCCGATGAAAAATAATACGGAGGTGCTTTTTTTATATCCAGAATAAATGTATTAAAAGATATTGTAAATTTTCTTAACCGCCAATTTGCATCATTGTTCTTTTAGTAGGCTGATGATTCAACAATAATTCGTGTTTTTTCGGTTTCATTTGAATCGCTTGTTCATAAAGCGAAGTAATATCTTTACCGGATCTCATTTCGGCCAATATTGGAATCTCGTAATCACTCATTAAGCAGGGTCGTAAGTTACCATCCGCAGTAAGGCGCATACGATTGCATCTTTTACAAAAATGTTCTTCTTCCAAAGGAGAAATAAAGCCAACAAATCCATTCGCGCCAGGAATTTGAAAAATTTTTGCAGGTCCATTTCCAATCCATTCATTAACAGATACAAGTCCCAAATCGGATATTTTTTCCATCATTTCTGTAGTGGAAATATATCCTTTATGTGGGTCTGGAAAATCTACACCCCAAGGTTGTTGGTTCTTCACAGGCATCAATTCAATAAAACGAACATGCCATGGATTTTCGATCGTAAGATTTACAAAATCTGAAATTTCATCATCATTTAATCCGCGAACGACAACTGCATTAATCTTAACAGGTGACAAACCAACTGACTGGGCAATATGAATACCATCCCAAACTTTTCGAATGTCACCGCCCCTTGTAATTTTTGTGAAGAGTTCTGGTTTGAGAGTATCCAGACTTACATTCACACGTGTTAAACCGGCAGAATATAAATCCTGTGCATATTTTGATAGTAAAGATCCATTTGTAGTAATACTAATATCTTCAATTTCTGGAATTTCTTTTAACATTGCAACAAAATCTACAATTCCAGGTCGAACTAATGGCTCACCACCTGTAATCCTTACTTTTCGAACTCCAAAGATTACCGCGGCTTTAACAACTTGAATTATTTCTTCGTAACGCATGATGGCTTCGTGAGGTTGAAAAGTAACTCCGTCTGCTGGCATACAATAAACACATCGGAAATTGCATCGATCTGTAACCGATATTCGAAGATAGTCAACATTCCGTCCATATAAATCGTATGACATTATCTATCCTTCCAATAAAAAACAATATTTACGAACGATTTTTTAGAACCTGTAATCCTGTTGCTTTCGAGATAATAAATCTAATTAACGATAAGGGAATAAATATTAAGATGTGAATTAGCAACGAGATAAATATTATAAACGTTAACCTAATTAACCACCGTTCAAATTGTAACGATACTGTATTTATTAACCAATCTCCAGTACCAAATAGCACCAAAATGATGATTATTATCGTCATTCCAAAAAAAACGTTTTTCCAGGATTGTCTATCTGCTGATGAAGGGATCATTGTAGAACTGATACAAAAACAAAGATAAAGCCAAATACCCAAATCATTTTGGGTCAAAAAATTTTCCAGGATTGGAACAATTGATCGAAAATTCGCAGTTATGAATGTAGTATTAATATTTTTTAACCCAAGATGATTATTAGCGATGTATGCAACCAACAATAAACCCGATATTAAAGGAGCGATCCCAATTAAACTGTCCCGGATAAAATCTGTTCGCTTTGTTTCGACATAACCCATTCTCAATTGGCCGTTTTTTAATGATCTCGGCACGATTGAAAATTTTGTAACCTGGACACGCAATAGAATTGCGGAAATAAAATGACTTGCTTCGTGGATGACAACACCAGGCAACAATAGTAACGAAAACAAGGCGATAACAAGAGTCGGATTTCTAAATATGATTAATAAAATATACTGGATTTCACGATGCAATAATTTTTGCACTATGAAAAATAAAAGAATTATGATGATAAAACTGATTACTCCTGCCCAGGGAAAAACAACCACTATGCGGCTGCCCGAACAATTTCAACAAATTCTATTTTTAGAGAAGCACCACCTACAAGAGCACCATCAATGTCTGGCTGAATAAAATATTCTTTTGCATTTGATCCCTTAACAGAACCACCATATAAGACACGTGTTTCTTTTGCGATCTGTTCGCCATACATATCAATTAATGGTTTTCGAATTGAATATTTAATGATCTCATTCGCTTTGTTTGGATCACAAGCAAGACCTGTCCCGATTGCCCAAATTGGTTCATAAGCTATAACCACATTATTTAGTTGGTTCGGTGGAACATCTGAAAAAGCGATTCTCATTTGTTGTGTTATGACTTCTTCTGTTTTTCCACTTTCATTTTCCTGAAGACTTTCACCAACACAGACAATCACAATCAAATCATTGTTAAGGGCAGCTATCATTCGTTTGTTTACTGTTTCATTCGTTTCCCCGAATAATGAACGTCTTTCTGAATGACCAATAATGACATAATTTCCAAATTCTTTAATCATCAATGGTGAAATTTCACCTGTGTACGCACCTTGTTTTTCCCAATGTACATTTTGAGCTCCGACACCGATTTTACTTTGATGAAGTTTTTCAGCAGTAACACTTAGGCAGGTAAATGGGACACAAAAAACGATTTCAACATTTGAAAGGTCCTCAATTTTCGGTTGCAATTCATCAATGAGCTCAATTGCTTCAGACGTAGTTTTATGCATTTTCCAATTACCGGCAACGAATGGTTTTCTCATAGAATCTTCCTCACTTTTTTTTTATTAGGTTTAATGATAAACCAATATTCAATTTTAACGAAAGAAATTGTGATTAATCCGGACAAATTGACGAATTAGGCACTATCCATTATGATGTATTTGGGCTGGTCGGGTGATCGCGGTACGTAGGTATCGAGGAAAGTCCGCACTTCAACGAGCGAGATGCCGGGTAACACCCGGAGCGGGAAAGCCAAATTGGAAGACCTGCTGGATCGGGCCACAGAAAAGATACTTCCTGAAAAGGTAAAGGTGAAAAGGTAGTGTAAGAGACTACCGGCGAATTCAGTAATGATTCGGCCAGGCAACCCCCTTCTGAAGCAAGGCCAAGCAGAAACAAATCTCATTTGAGTAGGAGATTGCTCATTTCCTTTGAGTTTCGGGTAGGCTGCTAGAGGTATTTGGTAACAAATATCCCAGATAGATGATCATCCACTTATTAGAAAGTCCATCAGGATACACTAATAAAAGACAGAATGCGGCTTATAGACCAGTCCAAATTTATTTTATTGATAATGATCAGGAACAAACGTCTGATCGGTTATTGGCGGGCGAATATAAACTTCACTAATTACACGAGGTGGTAATTTAATAGCCTGCGGGGTCAGATCCTGATACGGAATTAAACTCAACAAGTGCGTAATACAATTAAGTCTGGCTTTCTTTTTATTATCAGCATTGACTACATACCAGGGGGCTTGTTTAATATCGGTAAAAGCAAACATATTATCTTTTGCTTTTGAATACTCAACCCATTTTGTCCTGGATTCAAGATCCATTGGGCTCAATTTCCATCGCTTTGTTGGATCTTCAATTCTTGCCTGGAATCTTTTTTCCTGTTCATCATCACTGACTGAAAACCAATATTTTATTAAAATAATTCCGGATCGGACGATCATCCTTTCAAATTCCGGAACGGACCGGAGGAATTCCTGATACTCGGATTCTGTGCAAAAACCCATCACCCTCTCTACACCAGCTCTGTTGTACCAGGATCGATCAAATAAAACGATTTCGCCTGCGGCAGGTAAATGGGCTACATATCTTTGAAAATACCATTGTGATTTTTCCCGTTCAGTAGGTGACGGCAATGCAACTACACGCACTGATCTGGGATTTAAACTCTCAGTAATCCGTTTGATTACACCACCCTTTCCTGCAGCATCGCGACCTTCGAATAAAACAATTACTTTTAACCCCTGGTCCTTAACCCATTCCTGTAACTTTACCAATTCAATTTGTAATCTTCTTAACTCTTTCTCGTACAGTTTACTATCCAGGGTAATTTTTTCTTTTTTGTTTTCAGAAGTTTTATCTTTTTCGGTTACTTGATCGCCTGAAGCTTTTTTTTCATTTTTCTTGTTTTGTTTCGGTTTTTTTGACATTTGACACCAACTTTCGGAATAATGGTCAGTAAATTGATTATACAAATATTAAACCTATGGATTCAAGAAGCCTAATGAGTGAAATATGGAAGAAATGGAAATTATTTTTTCATCGGAATAAATTCCATTGCAGTTTGGTATCAATAAGCGTATTCGTACGAAAATGCAACTGGCCAGGCAAGATTTCAGTCTCTTTGTAGAGAACTTTAAGTTTTAGTTTGGCCAAAGCAATCAAAAAAACCAGTTCTGAATCATTAAAAAAGCTTTAACTGCCTTTCCAATTTTTTTCCATTAACCAAAATATAACTTCCGGTTTTGGTGCAAGAAATGCCTAACCGGGTTAAATCTCCCATGGTTTTGATGCGATTTCTTTTTCGATAAGATATGATTAATGTTGCTCTTTTAGGACCAATTCCAGGAATCCGCAGTAAATCTTGAAAGGTCGCAGCATTTATTTCTAATGGGGAATGAAGTAATTTTTCATTAGCCCAAATTGTTTTTGGATCTGCATCTAATGCCAATTTTCCTGATTGATCAAAAATGAATTCTGTTGCCTGGAAACCATAATCCCGTAGTAAATATGATGCCTGATACAACCGATGTTCCCGGATTGGATTCTCAGGAGAAATATTTTCAAATGGAGTATTGAGAACTGGAGAAAAAGCCATAAAATAGACTCTGGCTAATTTGTAATTATTAAATAGATAGTTAGTCGATTGAATCAATTCTCTGTCATTTTCATTTGCCGGTCCGACTACAAATTGAGTGGATATTGATGGCCAGCGATTTTTCCAAACTCCTTTTGTTTCTTCTTCAGTTTTAATTTCATATATCCATTTTAATTGGGTAAAAATTTCATTAAAGAAATCTTTTTTAGGAGCCAAGATGGATAAACGCTCCGGGTTTGGTGCTTCAAGGTTGATGGATACACGATCTGCATATTTCATTAATTCCTTAATTTGATCTTTTTCAGCACCTGGCATTACTTTAAGATGGAGATATCCTTGAAATTTCTTCTTAATTCTCAGGATTTCAGCAGTCGCTATAATTCGATCCTGAGAATAAATGCCCTTGCCTAAAATTCCCGAACTAAGGAATAATCCTTTCACAATATTTTTATTCACCATAGTCAAAAAGGTGTTAGCCAATTCGTCCGGCGAAAAAGTTGCACGACGAATATCCCTGCCGGATCTAAATGCACAGTAATTGCAATTCTTCTCACAAATGGAAGAAACCATCGTTTTTAATAAAGGAATTGTTCCACCACCAGGAAGTTTTGCATATGTCACATCCGGATATTGGCCAAATTTTTTTCCAATCTCGCAATTATTATGGATTGAAGAAGGGGACTCCTCATCTACATCCATATTTTCACTTAGGATTTTTAGTTTATCTAATTGTTCCATAAATCAATTATAGAACATTAGTTCTTGTTTTGCAAATCAATTAATTTGGATTTTTTATTTTTTTGGGGTAATATGAATCAAACCCAACTAAGAAGGAGTTGAAAATCATGCCTGGGTTTTTATTGAAAAAAATTATAAATATTCCTCTTTTGTTTTTCCTTTTATTGCCATCAATTTTATTTTCACCACAATCAATTAGTGACAATAACCCTGAATTATGTTTTGTGGTTTATTCGAAAAATGCATTTTATGGATTAAACCTGGATAATAGTGCCGGAGAAATTAGATTCAGGATAGAGACACAGAATCAACATAGAGTTTTGTTCATTGACCAATTTAAAAGTGATGCATATCAAACGATAGCAGCAGTTAATGATCAGGGCACATTTATTTCATATTTTTTCTTTGATGACCAAATATCCGTTATTTCTCCAACTAATTTCACAGAAATTTTTGGTTCACTACTTTTCGACCAAATTTCTATTCCTTCAGCAGAAAATTTCGATCTTTTAACTAATTCGTTCTTAATCAATAATTCTTCACAGGTTTTTGCTGATGAAAATCAAAAAGGATATATTATTCAGACCACTAATGGAAATTCAGAAATTCTTGAAAATCAGTATCCTTCATTTGTTAATAGTGGTCTTAATTTGAAATCACAATTAAATGGGTCCATTAATGATTTTTATCATCCATTTCAACAAAAAAAACGGGTTGAAACAGAAATAAATTATAGAATTTCTGAATTTTCAATTCAGGATGGTTTTGTAGTTCTTGAAAAGGCTCAACCTCAACAGAATATTATCGCATCTGTCGTTTTCGATCCTGAAAATAATCTGATTTACTTAGCTTTTGATAAGGATTTCAGCAAAATTTGGTTGATCAATTTGGATGGTGAAACGATAGAAACATTCTCCGGATTTGAAAGGTATCACAAAGGGAATATTCCGGAAATTGGAATCACTGCGAATGACCTAAGAATATTAAATTTTAGCAATGAAGGATTAATGGTTAGAATAATCATTGGTGCAATAGGGATTCTGATTATCATTCTTGCCGCAATTTCTTTGCATATCCAGTTTAAGAAAATTTTCCAATAAGCGACTAATTTTTTTTCCTGGTTACTGCTGCGACAGCAGAACTAATATGTGCCCCAAAAAGAATTGCATAACTGGAAAAATAAATCCATAACAAAAACGCAATGATTCTACCTAAAGAACCATACACCAATTCATAACGCACCCACTGGCTAGTTAAGTACCAATTCATCAAGTATGTAATCAATTCGCTAAATAAAGTTACTGTAAGTGCTCCCCATAATGCTTCTGAAGGCTTGACACTAGCTTTTGGAAACCATTGAAACATGATCCAAAACATCAAGAATCGAAAGCCTCGTATTACAAGAAACACAATAATATCCCATAAAGTTGTACTTAAAATAGGTATTTTAAAAAATGTGATTAATTTTGTAACAAAATCCATTTGAATGATTGTCTGAAGAAACCATAAAATAATGATTCCAAAAATCAATCCTATCAGGATGGTAAAACCAATCATTCGGCGTTCGAAAAAACTATGTGAAACTTCATTTGGCCATGCACGATCAATATTTAATGCAATCGTGTTAAACATATTCGATGCGGACCACATCAGCCCGATTACTGCTAAAGACCCGACTGTTCCCCTTTTGGATAATATGTTTTCAATATTGGTTGTAATCAAATCCGGACTGATGGGAAAAATGTTCACGATAAAATCTAAAATTTGGTCCTGAATAAATTGAGATTTCAAAACAAAACTTGTAAAAGAAATCACCACCAGTACCAATGGAAAGATTGAAAAGAAAGTGTAATACGCCATCGAAGCTGCAGCTTCCGGGGCTCTTTCTCTGGCAAAACTTCTACCAGCAATACGAAAAACATCCAAAGCGCCATTTAATCTAACATTTACATTGGAATAAATCGGCAGAAGCTTTTTTTTAATCGTTTCAAATTGGAGTTTGGATTTGATATTCATGAATAAGGAAACTTCCACCTATTTCATTTCAGACGAATTAATTAGAAAAAAAATATAAATTAATCATAAAAAAAATGAAATGCTAAGAGTTTTTAATTCTTACGCAACCCAATCTCCAATATCCGACCAAGCGTATTCCAAATGGGAAACCAGCTTCACACCTAATTTTTTGCGTACAATTCTATGCGCATATTCCATCATTGGTAAACCACCAATTTCATGAAACCGTTTACCAATCTCACGGGCTCGTATATGGCGACATTGAAGGTTAAATGGTGGTCCTGGTCTTTCAGACAAGTAATCATCCGTTTCACCAATTCGTATTAATTCAGATAGCAATTTGTCAACATCTTGTTTTGCATGAGCTGGAAACGGCTTTGGACCAAACAAATCTGTTAAGAATCCCATCATGACCTCCATATTGCATATTACCGTTAAATGTTATTATTAATATTGTAACATGTTCAGAACACGGAGACTGTTGTGCAATATATTTTTATTTCTCCACATCTGGATGATGCCATTTTATCTTGCGGGGGCATCATCCACTCATTGAAATCTTCTGGTCATTTTGTAGAAATTTGGACCATTTTTGCAGGTATGCCTGATAATATTCTATACACCGATTTTGCAAAGAGTCTTCACAAAAGGTGGAAATTAGAAGGCCAAAATCCAATTAAAACCCGACTAGAAGAAGATAAAAACGCATGTAAAATACTTGGTGCTAAACCTAAATATTTCAATTTTTTTGATTGCATCTATCGACTCAATGAAAATGGGTATCCTTTAGTCACAAAAGAAGAAGATTTGTTCCAAGATGTCACCGGCAATCAACTCCAGCTTGTAAAAGAAATTGCAAAATCAATTTTTAAGAAGTTACCAGAAAACGCTATTCTCGTTTCTCCATTAGCAATCGGAAATCACGTAGACCATCAAGTTGTTAAAATGGCATTAGCTAGCCAGATTTATCCGAATTCTAGTTTTTATGCAGATTATCCCTATGTTGTAAATGAATCATCTTCATTTGATCCAACTTATAAAAAAGATTTACAGGTAGAAAACATATTTTTAAAGGACAATGACCTTGAAAAATGGAAGATTTCTGTTTCAGCGTATAAGTCACAAATCAGTACATTTTGGAATGGAAATCTCGAAATGTTTCAAAAAATTGACGATTATTTCAACTCGGGTGGAGGAAAAATATTATGGAAAATGCCGGTGCTCAAATAAATAATTTTTCCTATGCTATACTTTTAAAATGAGTAAAAACCTGTCCGACTGGGATGGTTTGGTTCAATTCTTGCAACAAAATCATCTGAAGGGACTTTTTTCTTTTGTATTACGTGCGGGTTCACCCTTTAAAATCTTTATTGCACAACTATTATTTCTGATAGCACCATTTTTTCCAGGTAAAAAAATCCATTCTTTTGGCGAATTATTAGAAAGCCCAACAAATTCAGATATTTTTCTCCGATCATTAGAGGAATCGAACAAGGATGAATAGCTACCAATCAAATTTAGCCATCTTTTTGCTCTTTTTTACCGTAATATCATTAATTTCCCTTTCTTTTTTAGACAAAAAGAAATGGTTGGCATTAAGACCGCTTAAACCAGTTAAAGATTTCTTAAGAATTATTGGTTTTTCAATTGAGCAAGGAAAAAGAATTCATTTTTCGCTCGGCAGATCAAAAGTAGAAAATGTCTCAGGAGCAGCATCAATCATTTCCTTATCGACTTTAAGAAGACTTTCTGCCATAAGTAATTTAATTGACAACCCCCCCATTATTACAAGTGGAAGCGGTGATCTAGCAATCCTTAGTCAGGACATTATTAAGAATTCATTTCGATTGAACGGAGTACTTGAAAAGTATGAAATGAATAAAGTATTCATGACGGGACTCACCAGGTATTCTTATGTAGCCGGCATACTTCCGAATTTTCCAAAGGATATCGCCAATCAATCCATTATTGGACATATTGGACCAGAAATTGGATTACTCCTTGATTTAAATAACAAAAGAAATGTCACTTCCTTTGCAGGGACGGATTCTTTAATGGGACAGTCCGTTTCTTATGCAATGGCAGATGAGGTTGTTTTTGGTGAAGATATTTTTGCAATACAAGCAAATTTGGAAAATTCAACCATCCAAAATGCGTCGCTTCAAACACAGGATTTTTTGCGCATTCTTGCAATTATCATTATTATTTTTACCAGTCTCTTAAAACTTGTTGGGATATTATGAAATCAATTCCTGCATTATTAATCGCTGTCTTATCAGGTGTTTTCGTTCTTTTAGGTATTTTCTTTCCTACTCCATTATTTCTTAATATAAAAAGCATTCTTCTGAATATTGTAATGATTTTAGGATCCTTTGCATTAATCATCGCAATCATTAATCTTGTTTCGGTTCATTGGAACAAGATTTTTTCAGTTCCCGGTCAAGGTATTTATAGCTCCATTTTATTGGCAGGTTTTTTGTGTGTAGTTTTTACTGGTTTAATTTTTGGGGCAGAAAACCCATTTTTTGTTAGTTTTTCTTCCACAGTAATTTTTACGATTGAATCAAGTTTATTTGCTTTATTATGCATAAGCCTTTTAATTGCTTGTTTTAAGCTCTTCCAGAAACGTCAAAATGGGATGGGTATTATTTTTGCAATTAGCACAATCGTTTTCCTGTTGGTTTTAAGCGGATTCATTGCAAACGAAAGTCAATTTCCAGCCGCAAAATTATTTCTATCAATAATTAATGAATTACCTGTTGCAGGCGCACGTGGAATCCTTTTAGGCGTGTCTATTGGGGCAATTGTTACAGGAATAAGAGTATTAATCGGTCTCGACCGACCATATAACGGGTGAAATAATGTCAAATATGAAAGTATGCCCACTCTGTAAAAAGGATAATACTGAAGATTCCTCAATTTGCGTTTTTTGTGGATTTGACTTGAACCCAACATTTGTAGCTGATAGTGATGGAATACCAGATTGGTTATCAACATTTCGCGAAGAAACGGGTGATAACGAAATTAATACGAAAGAGACATCTCCAAATCAAGTTTTCGATGAATCATCAAGCGAAACTGAACCTGATTGGTTATCCCGTATTAGGGAAAGAAAAATTAGTGATGAAGAAATTAAACCAATTATCGAAGAAACTGAATTTGATTTTCGAGATTTCGCGCTTTCAAAAGGTACTGATGAATTAGTTGGTGCTTTAAGATCAACCGATGAACAGATCAACAATGAAGAAAAAGAAACTGATGAGATCATAACTGACCTCCGAAAATCAGAGGAAGAAAATAAACTTTTCCAATCCGATGACGATTATTTAGAAAATGTATCGGGCAATTTGATAGAAAACAAAATGGATTCATTGGATGATGATTGGATCACAAGACTAAAAAGTAGTCCCTTTACGCAAGAAACCGATATACCAATAGAAAAATCAAATGTTACAAATAATGAACCATTCCCGGATTGGTTACCAGTTACTCCACCAGACACAATAGATAATGAGCTGATTGAAGAAAATAGTAAACAAGAATTTCCAGAATGGATTTCAAAATTTCGAACTGATCAAGATATTGTTCTGGATAGTTCTGATATTGATGAAGAAAATAAATTGCCGGATTGGATTCAGCAAGAGAATTTTTCTGGTGAAGAAACCGCAAACACTGAAAATGATGGTGAGGAATATAAGTTTGAAGCAGGAATAACAAGTAAAAACAATGCAAAATTAGAAGAAATTGCCATTCCCAGTTGGATTTCAGATACGGATACCCCAATATCAGAACTTGATGTTAACTCGATTTCCGAAAAACAAAATCTTAGTGAGGAAGCGCTTTTAGAAGGTAGTTTTGATAATGGGGAAAAAGAATTTGAATTAATCCACCCTTCCATCGATCAACCTCCTTTCAGAGAAGATTTAAGTTTCCTTGACAGAGAAAAAGACCCCGAACTAAATATCAATGGAATTGATTCAGATTCTTTAGAATTAAGTTCCACTTCCCCTTTTCAACTTGATCAAATTCCGGAGTGGTTGGAAAAGGGAGATGAAGAGTATATTTCAACAAACTTTTTCGAAGATATTCAAACAGAAATCGATAAAACCGTTGAGTCAGGGCAGGAAATTCAACCAGGAGAGTTACCAACATGGTTGAAAGCGATGCGTCCATTGGAAGCTGTAGCCCCTATTATTTCTAGAACAAAAGAAAATCGCCAAATTGAAAAATCCGGACCGCTTGCTGGATTACAAGGGGTACTTTCTTCACACCAATTTAATAATTTATCTGCACCCCCACCGATCCAATCAATTTCTGTTGAAATTTCCGAAAAACAGAAAAAGCAAATAGAAATTCTCGATAAAATATTTTCGCTTGAGGATGAGCCAATAGCAAAAGTTAAGCCTAGAAGTAATCCAATAGAGAAAATTATTCAATATGTTATTCCCTTTGCATTAATTGTTAGCATCATTTATTCGTACTATTTTCCATCAATGAACCTGAACAAACCAACGATTTATCCATCGGAGACGGTTCGATTTGCAACAATCGTCAATGGATTACTGCTAAATCAAACTTCTCCTCCAAAAATATTAACCATTGTTGAATCAGATGGCGCTTCCTACGCAGAATTAAGTATCATCACCAAAAGCTTACTGGAAAGGTTAATGCTTAAGAATAGTCAATTATCCATAATTTCCACTAATCCAAATGGTCCCTTATTGGGGACGAAATTAATTCAGGACATTGCTTCACAATCGAATAATTATGATATTAATAATTTGGCAAATTTTGGATATTTACCGGGTGGTCAAAATGGTATTCAGAGTTTTATCCAATCCCCCAAAGATTCAATTTCTTTAGACACTAATAACGAGAATATTTGGGAAAAGCCCGCTCTCGCCGATATTTCTACCTTTTCCCATTTTGATGCAGTACTCATCATCACAGACGATTCTGACTCTGCAAAAACATGGATTGAGCAAATCCACGCTTTGAAACCTGGAACAACCACACTGGTTGCTGCATCTGTTCAGGCGATTCCACTGCTAAAACCTTATGTCGACTCTAATCAAATTGATGGATTGATAGGTGGTCTTTATGGAAGCTACGCATATTCAGATCTCATTCAGTCTGACACATTAGCACATGAAAAATATTGGATGATGCAAAAAGCAGGGATATTCGCTTTTATGTTAATTTTCATACTAGGCGGAATCTGGCAAGCAATCGTGGTTTTTTCCCGTCGAAAAGCGAAAAATAAACAAGGAAGCAATTAATGCAAGCAGAATTTATTTGGACAATTATTAGCTTCGTTCTAACTGTTATGATTCTTAGCTATGTATTTGGTGATAACCCTCTTTTTAAAATTGCATCTTACTTGTTGGTTGGAGTTTCGACTGGATATTTCACAGTGATTTTAATTTATCAGGTGATTTTACCAAAAATGATCTACCCATTGTTTTCTGAAAACCGTCAACAATTCTTCATCGCGATTATATCAATTTTTCTTTGCATTCTTCTTTTGTTTAAACTTTCAACAAGACTTAATAATATTGGTTCATTACCGATGGCTTTGATTGTAGGTGTTGGTTCAGCCACAATCATAAGCGGTGCTCTCCTCGGCACTTTTTTCCCCCAAATTGATGCCACAACTTCAAATTTCTCATTAACCTCCCCAGATAATGGGAACATTTTATTTGGAATTTATGTATTGGTTGGTTCAATCGCTACTTTGCTTTATTTCCAATATTCTAAAGTACTAAATGTTAAAGTAACCAACCATGACTCAAAAATATTTAATCTCATCAGAAATTTTGGCAAATTATTTATCGGGATCACATTTGGATCAATTTTTGCCGGGATTATTCTTTCGTCATTATTTGCATTAATGGAAAGAATGACTTTTATTATCACATTTATAACCAATATAAAAAATGGACTGTAGAAATTGATGAAAGAAATTGTCGAAACTTCCTCGGTATTAGCCATAAAAATTGATAAACGCTCGAGTAAGGTATTTTTTTTTGATGTCGTCGATGAAAAATACCACTTAATTGCCTCGAGTGAGGTCAAAACTACCTCCGCTCCTCCTTTTAATGATATTCGAGAGGGTATTACAAAAGCAATTGACCGGATTTCTCACATTACAGGTAGACGATTTTTTGATGAAGAATCAAATTTTATATTACCTGTCCAGGCAGATGGAAGTGGTGTTGATAATTTAGTCATTACATTTGGATTTTTCTCGGAAATAAAAGTTGTTTCTATGGGACTTCTCGAATCCGTCTCACTGGAAAGTCTTAAAAAATTACTTTCAATGACTCAGTTAGATCATATTGATCAAGTGGGAATGAATGATCAAAGAAAACTGGAAGAAATTATTTCTTTATTTAAGAACAAGACTCCTGAAATGGTAATAATTTCTGGCGGCATTGATGATGGAGCTTCGATCTCGGTATTTAAACAATTGGAAATGCTATTATTTTGTATAAAACTTTTACCAAAAGAAAAAAGACCTTATATTATTTTTTCTGGTAATGAAGGGCTTGAAACAAAAATCAAAGAGACAATTAATGAAATAACCCTTTTTGATTTGACACCACATCTCAGATATTCCCTGGATAAAGAAAATTTATATCCGGCATTTATAAAAATAAACAAAATAAATGGCGAATTAATGCAGCAAAAAATCGGAGGGTTTGGTGCTTTAGCAAATTTTAGCCAATCAACCCCAATGCCTTTCAGTCAATCCATGATCCTGATGGCAAAATTCCTGAGTTTAATCATAGATGATCAAAAGAAAAAACTCTTGATTATTGATTTTGGAAAAGAGAGTATTTCTTTCACTACCGGAAATGGTGGTGAAGGTACTTTTTCTTACTTAAATTATTCCCTTAACAATAATTTGGAACAGTTAGTAAAAGAAATAAATTTTCAGGAAATTATTCAGACAGCATACGAACCTTTAGATGAAGAAGAAATTAAACTTTATCTTTGGGAAAAAACATTGACTCCGGATTTAGTACCAACGACGCAAAATCATCTCGCGATCGAGAAAGCTTTAATTAGTGCAATAATTAAGAATCATTTTTTCATGAATGAATTAGGAACTAGCCCACGTGTAAATGAAATTGATCAAATTATATTTAGTGGTGAATTATTTTCAAATTATTTACAATCATCTGAGGCATTATTATCTGTTTTAGATGGCGTATTACC
>CAZPIM010000026.1:0-32758 GCA_964586385.1 uncultured Anaerolineaceae bacterium | reverse complement strand
ATATGTTCTTCGAAGGGAATAAATTCGAGGAAATTTCCGTATGGCATAAAAACCATCCCTTTATATGTCCAGGTTTGGAATGCTAATATGCCTGCTTCTGTGCAAGCATAACCTTCCAAAGGTTCTTTTCCCCAATAATATTTAATTTTCTCCCTAAAAATTTCTGTATCTGTTCCTCCGGTTAATACGCCTTGAAGCTTCCAGACATCCTTAGGTAATAAAGCACGTTTTCCTAATTTTGCCGAAATATAACCTTTTAATAAGCGAACGATAACATCCGGACGTAACATGGAAGCCGAAAATTTGGTAGAGCCGGTACCACTTTCAAAACGCTCACCAATTTTCGCTAAGATGCTTGCCAACCCATAAAAATAGTCCAACCCGGTCACCATCCCCAATTTAAAACCCTCATTAATTCGTTCAGCAAAACCCAATTTTTCCCCATCTTTTAATGAAGGAACAAATGTAAATCCGGATTGTTCTTCTACTGATAAACTTAGGTAACCAGACATATAAGGAGGCGGAGCGGTTCCTAAAAGGCAAACATTTCTCTGGTCAATCATCACTTCGCCTTTCCGAGTTGCAGAGGAACATACGATTGCAGTGACAGATCCTTCACCTAATTGGTCATACATACTCTTAGTGTAGGGCGACCATTTCCAAGGGTATTCACCTGATCGACCAGATGTTCTCATCCAGGCATACGGTTCAAAAGGCAAAGAATCAGATTTCTGCTCATTTAAAAAGGGATAATAATCTTTATAGGTTGTTAATGGAACTGTATTGCAAAATTCTTCCATTGTCGTCGGTACCTTCGTACCAAAAAGGTGTTTCCCAATCTCGCTCTTTTTCAGGTAATCAATTTGCTCCAGGAGTAATCTCTCCTGGATTTTCATAAATTCTTCTACATTCAGGTCAAGATAACCACACAGCTTCGTCCAAATTTCTTCTTTCTTACCTTGTTTCAGTAATTCTTTCGTTGTTGCCATTATGCTTCCTCCCCAGGAAAATGATTTGATTTTTGTGCTTGAATAATTAATGGGTCAGGGACCCAAAACTTTTTGGATTGTAATTTTTGAATTTCGATGTTCGTAAAACCACTTTCCGATAAAAGCTCCTCCCATGATTCTGCTGTTTGAACATTGGATACCGCTTTTGCTTCAGCCCATGCCCTTTCAACATTTTCAGTGAATAAAAAATAAAAAAAAGCTAAAATTTTTATAATGAATTGGATCAATGGAAATTTCCAGAGTTTTGATCCTCCAACATCTCCAAGTGAAAACCTGCCTTCCGGTTTAAGAATTCTGTTAATTTCATTCAATAATTTTGGAACATCCATGTGATGTGTCGCTAATCCACACATGACCACATCAAAGATGTTACTCCGGAAAGGCATTAACATGGCATCACCGGTGGTTAAAGAGATAAAAGAATTAGCATCAATTTTATTAATTTTCTCTTTACCATTTTTTAACATATCAAATGTGATATCTATTCCGGATATATTTACATTTCTTTGCTTTTCAACTAAACGTCTTGGAATTAAACATGTACCTGTGGCGACATCCAGGATTTTTTCACCCGTATTCGTTTCAGTTTTGTTGATTAATGTATCGATAAAGTCCTTGTAATTTATACCCCAAAATTTTTGTAACTCATTATTAACAGTTTTTTCATAGCGAGGTGCAAGCTCAGTAAAAGCTTCTTTGATTGCTGTTTTTTCTTCCATATTGGAACCTTATTAATATGCTTTTAATTTTGGGATGATTTATTTAATGACGAATTGCTGAATCACATAGAAAAGTATGTTTCCTCGAAAAATTATACAATAATAAAAAATTGTTACTTTAAAAACTAACCAGTCAATAAAGTAACAATTTTTTAACCTAACGAAAATTTCTTTATTATTTGAAATTTAAGTTGAAAATTAGTCAGTACTCTGATTTAACATTCGCTATAGCTACAAGCGTAGCATTTTCTACAACCCTCTTCATTTACAAAAGCTGCCTGTCCGCATTCCGGACATAGATCTCCAATTTGCATCATTCTTTGGGTAGCAGGAACTTCAACCATGTTTGATTGTCTTTTTCTGGGTTTTACTTCCATATTTTCCATGAATTCAGACGCGTTTTCTAATCTTTCCTCGCGGCTTTGAAGATAATCAGTAAGTATTTGTGCTAATCCGTCCGGTAACGATCGAACACGATTTGGACCAAATCCGAGTGGTCTTCCACCACCGATACCGTTTAGTTGGGAAACAACATCGGAAAGCCGTTTACTTGGTTCGATGGAAGATGCTAGTCTCAAAATATAAGAAATTAATCTTCCAATCGCTTCTGACACAGCAGCAGTATCTGACCCGGCTTTTGCTGAATTGATAAAGACTTCAAATGGTTGGTATCCTCCATTTTCATTGATTGTTATGAAGGCTTTTCCGAGAGGGGTGCCAATTTGATAGGTAAATCCGGTTAAATATCTTGGTCTTGGTTTTTTACTTTCGGTCCATAGTGAGGTCGTTTCCTGTGTGGATTCATCTGATCCTGGTGTTGACATCCCGGATTGTTTTTCTTTTGCGGTGGCATGCGTTTCTAGAACCACATTTTCCCTGGATCCGGTTACATAGACGGTGATTCCTTTACATCCTAATTCCCAGGCAAGTTGGTAGGCATTTGCAACATCCTCTGTGGTTGCGTAGGCAGGGAA
The DNA here is from genome assembly GCA_964586385.1 of uncultured Anaerolineaceae bacterium. GTDB lineage: Bacteria > Chloroflexota > Anaerolineae > Anaerolineales > Anaerolineaceae > UBA6170. The sequence goes on along the minus strand of CAZPIM010000026.1, from coordinate 30,055 downwards.
ATTTATCGTTTTGGATAATGAATTATCGACGAAAGCCTGCAATGAAGCTTGCATTCGAACGTGTTCCTCAGCAGTAATATCTGCTGAAACAACAAAAGTGTTGCGAATTTCTAATGGAATTGTGATGATATTTTGACAAGAACCTTCATTCATGACCTGTTCAAAGATCTTCTGACGCTGATCACTGGTCATTCCATATTTTTCCAATGCTTTTTCGAATGCCGGGCTTGCATAAGTCAATTGAAGATCTTTTCCATTGTCGTTTACATGACGAATATAAGCTAGCGCAAAAACAGGTTCACATCCGTAACCTTCACACCCGGCAACCGTCGAAATTGTTCCTGTAGGAGCAACAGTTGTTTGCGCGGCGTTTCGAATACCGTATTTTTTGATTTCATCGCATAAATCAGACCAATTCACCTCAGGGCGGCCATAATTATTAACGTATTCAATAATACTTACAGGTGGTTCCCAGGTGACATTTTCAGGATCATAAATAGATCCTTTAATTGCCGGGAAAGCGCCTCTGGATTTCGCCAATTCAACACTTGTCCGCATTGCATGGAAGCGGATGAATTCCATAACCTGGGCACCGAATTCCTGACCATCTACGGATCCATAACGGATTCCTGCGCGGTACATAAGATCTGCAAGACCCATGATGCCAAGACCGATCCTTCTGGCTCTTAAGGCTGATTCTTTTAATTGAGGTACAGCAGGGACATAGGCATTTGCTTCCACTACATCATCTAAAAAGATTGTTGAAAGTTCAACATCTTTTCTTAATTGATCCCAATTAATACTTCCGTCTTCGTGATAATGGCAGGAAAGATTGATAGATCCTAAGCAGCAGTTTTCATAAGGTCCAAGCCATTGTTCGCCACATGGATTGGTAGCTTCTAATTCATAAAGATGCGGAACCGGATTATAACGATTTGCAGCATCCAGAAACAAGACACCCGGTTCTCCGTTATGGTGTGCCTGCTTCACAATTCTTAAAAATAATTCCCGAGCCGGTACTTTCTTATAAGTAATGATCGGAAAACCATCTTTTCTGATTTGATCAATTGTTCCTTTAAATTTTTTGTGATCAGGAGAACTAACATCCGGAAATTTTAATTCCCAATCTTCGTCATTTTCGACTGCCAACATAAAATCATCCGTAATTCCAACGGAAATGTTAAAGTTTGTTATTGAGTTTTCATTTGTTTTGCAATTGATGAATTCCTCAATATCCGGATGGTCAACACGTAAAACAGCCATATTGGCACCACGACGTGTACCGCCTTGTGCAACTTCGCCAAATGCATGATCGTACACTCGTAAAAATCCGATCGGACCCGTTGCCCTACCAGCAGATGACTTTACTAAAGTGTCTTTGGGACGAAGTCTTGAAAAATTGAACCCGTTTCCACCACCGGTTTGCTGAATAAGTGCTGCGTCCCGTAATGTTTGAAATATTCCTGCAGATGTTTTCCCCATATCATCGTCAACCGGGAGAACAAAACATGCTGCCAATTGTCCAAGCAATGTGCCAGCACCGGTAAATGTAGGCGAGTTCGGGAAGAAGCGTTTTCCAATAAGCAAATGATAAAACTCAATCGCACGTGAAATCGGATCATTTCCCCAATTTGATTCTACTGCAGCTACATGATATGAAACTCTCCAAAACATTTCTTCAATGGTTTCAATCGGTTTTCCATCATGACCACGCCGAAGATATCTTTTAACAAGAATCTGTCGGGAATTATCTGATAAATCAATTTTTGGAAGCTCAGGTGGCAACGGGGGAGTTGGCAATAATCCTTTATTATCATTAATTTCTATATTTGAATTTATTTCACTCATTTTTTCTCCTCCAATAAATTAGGCTTCCAATAGCCTGTCGATTTCGTTCCGAATAGCCTGAAGATCTGTGAGATGTAAATAAACAATCGCATAACGAATATAAGCAATCTGGTCAATTTCTTTTAGGTGCGCAATAACCATATCGCCTACAATGCGAGAAGAAATTTCTGCGCGACCCATTTTTTGCAATTCACTTTCGATTTCACCAACCATGCGATCAATTTCACTTGCTGATACAGGTCGTTTGGCACATGCAATGCGCATGCCCCGTAATAATTTCTCACGGTCAAATTCTTCTCTTGTGCCATCCCGTTTTATGATAAGTGGGGTGGCCAGAATCGGACGTTCGTAGGTACTAAACCTTTGTTCACAGGCTTCACATTCTCTCCGTCTGCGAATACCACCACGCGCATCATGCGTAGTATCGATAACATGAGATTTATTACTTTGACAATAGGGGCAGTTCAATGCACCCTCCTTTTGATCTGTCCGATGAGTTTAATAATATGAATAATTTCGATAAAATGATAAATATACCCCTACATATGGGGGTATTCGAATTACATGGGTCTATCTGTGGCTTTCATTCTAGCATAAGTGTTTATCCAGTGCAAGAAAGAAATCCACCTTTTTTCCTTAAATTTTTATTGAAATTTGAATGTATGTTCTATTTATTGGAATCGTCAAATTCCAATAAATAAAGGAAGAAAAAATCAGTCACATGTGGGGGCAGTAAGCCAATTTATTGCATAGAAGTTCTACTAATTGGGGATGGTTTATAACACTTCAATTGGTATGACCATTGAAATATTAAATTAAACTTAAAATAAAAAATCACCGAGCGCGTATCGGTGATTTTTTTTAGTTTACTTTTGTTACTTTCTAATTGTGGGGGAGAAAGCAACAACTTTGTTAAAATTGGGAGAAAAGTGGGAGGAGAAATGGAGCCTGTATGAGATTTTTCATAACTGAATTCCTTTAGTAAATCTCTGCCCTTTTTTATTCCCCGCTCAACTGAAGGTTAGTCGAGCGGGGATATTCAGGGGGGAGGGATTAAACCACTTATCTTTGCGAACGATTTCGCAAGAAAGCGGGGATATCCAAATCGTCGGTATTAATGACGTGTGGTTGAAATTCAGTTTGTGCTGCAACTGTACGTTGCTCTGGTTTTTGAGATGTTGTCATTGATGAGACCTTGTTTTCTTCATTTCGGCTTGCGGGTCGAGGTTCGAACGCTGGTGTCTGTCGTACGCCCGCACGGTCAAAACCCGTGGCTATGACTGTGATTCGTACTTCATCTCCCAGATTCTCATCAATTACTGCGCCGAATATCAAATTAACATCCGGGTGAGCAGTCTCTTTAATAATTGCAGCGGCTTGATTTACCTCAAAGAGGGTAAGATCTGAACCACCGGTCACATTGAAGAGAATACCTCTTGCGCCATCGATTGTTATGTCGAGTAATTGGCTTGAAATTGCAGCTTCTGCGGCAACACGAGCGCGATCTTCACCAGAAGCGCGTCCGACTGCCATCAAAGCAGCTCCTCCTTCGCTCATAATTGCTCTTACATCAGCAAAGTCGAGATTGATCATACCAGGTACAGTGATTAATTCGGAAATACCTTGAATACCCTGACGCAAGACATCATCCGCAATACGGAAAGCATCTTGCAGACTGGACCGTTTATCCACGATCTGTAGGAGGCGATCGTTCGGGATTACGATAAGAGTATCAGCGTGTTCCTTTAAACGAGTAATACCACCTTCAGCGGATTTTTGTCGGCGAGCACCTTCGAAATTAAATGGTCTGGTAACAACTCCAATTGTTAATGCGCCAACTTCTTTTGCGATTTGGGCAACGATTGGAGCAGCACCAGTCCCGGTACCACCACCAAGACCCGAAGTTACGAAGACCATGTCTGATCCGCGTAAAACTTCATAGAGCTCTTCAGCAGATTCTTCTGCAGCCTTTTGTCCCATCTCAGGATTGCCACCCGCGCCTAAGCCACGTGTGGATTTATCACCAATTCGCACGCGCGTTTCTGCTTTTGAGAGCAGTAATGCTTGTGCATCAGTGTTAATCGCAATAAACTCAACGCCTGACATGCCTTCCAGGATCATGCGATTTACGGCATTACAACCGCCGCCGCCAACACCGACAACCTTAATTCTTGCAAATGATTCTGATTGTATTTGAGATTTCATATCCATTTTCCTACCTCCCGAGTAGAATTAATAATTAACAATTGATTCAGATAACTCCTGGTTAAGGGGATATCTTTTTTAAGAAATCCATAACTTTTGAAAGCAGATCTGAACCGCCTCCTTTCGATACAAATCGACCGCCACGCGCCGGCATATTCGATTCGTTCATCGCTAAAGCAAAATATAACAATCCAACACTGGTTGAAAATGCTGGTGAATTCAATTGGTCCACAAGACCGACCAGATTTTCGGGTCTTGCCAATCTTACCGGAAGACCCAATATCTTGCTGGCCAGAGGTCGAATACCAGGTAAAAGACTTGAACCACCTGTTAAGACCATACCAGCAGGTAATAATCCATCATAACCGGATCTTTTTATTTCCTGTAAAACTAACTCAAAAATTTCTTCAACTCGCGCTTCAATAATATGGGCAAGGTCTCTGCGGGGGATTTGAATCATTGACTCATCTCCAAAGCTTTTCACCGTAAACATTTGATCTTCAACAACTTCGTCTTTGATCGCATGTCCATATTTTATTTTTACTTTTTCAGCTTCATCCATTGGCAATCGTAGTCCATGGGCAATATCTGAAGTGATATGATTCCCACCAACTGCTAATACCATTGTGTGCCAGACATCACCATCAATGTAAATTGCAAGGTCAGTGGTTCCGCCACCGATATCACAAACGATGGCACCCATATTTCGTTCTGTCTCAGAAAGTACTACTTCAGCTGAGGCTAAAGGATTGAGAACAAATTGATTGACATTGACTCCAGCACCTTCTACACTTTGTCGAATGTTTTCCACTGTTGCAGCTGCAGCAGTGATCATATGTGCTTCAACTTCCAGGCGAAAACCATGCATTCCAATAGGTGACCGAATTCCATCCTGTCCATCAACGATAAAACCTCTTTGGATGACATGAATGATTTCTCGATTGTGAGGGATATTTACTGCCTGCGCAGCTTCCAAAGCACGTCGCATGTCATTTACATCGATCATTCCACCGGAGACTGCAGCAACGCCGCGATTATTAACAGAAGAGATATGGGATCCAGCTAGACTGACCTGTGCATCGGAAACTTCGAGTCCGCAAGATCTTTGAGCTTTTTCTATCGATCTGGCGATAGCCTGAGATGCTGCCCCAAGATCAACAATTGTGCCTTTACGAATTCCCTGGGATGGTTCAATTCCAACACCAAGAATCCGAATAATCCGGTCTCCTTCAATGCGACCAATTAAAGTGCATACTTTTGTAGTACCAATATCAATTCCAACTACGATTGGATCTTCCATTTTTTTCTACTCCCGATAATAAGGTGCATGCAAGTATTCAATACTGACCATACTGGGAGTTATCCCTTCTTCATTCAATTTACTGATCATCGCATCATAAGCATTCAATTTATACTCAATTTTATCCAGAGTCAAGCCGACAAACACATCCCAACCGCCTTCGGATTTCCACCCTAGACCATGGTTACTATTATACAAGATTTTTGAACCAGCGGGAATTTCAAGACTGAGTTTAAATGCAGCATCCACCACTAATGGGTCTATTTGATCACCGAACCCCTGTATTTGGGCTATTGAGAAGCCATTCACTTCTGGTGATATCAGGTTAGGGTGCTCCGTGACAGGTATTATTTTGTCAACCGTTTTTATCACCGGAGGCATGGCAGAAGCATGAATAACAAGCAATTCTCCTGGTTCGCCACGAGAAGGAATTAGAATACCGTCACCGTCTACCCAGTAAGATTTATCTTCCATTTGGATCGACAAAACTGGTTGCCGCTCCACAGCAGAAATTCTTATATGATTTGGAAGTACAACTCCAATACTAATTTCACTTAATTCAGGAAAAGCACTCATGAGGTCAGATTTTGCTTTTGAGGCATTCATCCAAACTATAGACTTTCCATTAATGTCCAAAACAGAATTCAAATCTGCTGAAGTAAGGCGATTGAGCCCGTCAATTTCCAACTGTTGTACCATAAAAAGCGGAGCACTGAGAAGAAAATAAATCATGACTGCACAAGCAACAAATAAAATGAATGATAAAAAACGCCAACCAATCTTAATTTGAGGAATTGACGGAAATCGAATTTCAGCACCGGTGTTCCCAACTGCATAATGAAATTGCCTTTTTACTTTTTGCTGGTTTGATATTGGGTAAGTCAATCCGGACACAAGACCACGCGTGTAAACTGGCGTTGTTTGCCGTTTGTTTGGCGTAGAAATAATCTGACTTGATTTAGTTACCCTGGATTGGACTCGTTGATTCTGTCGCTCCCGCACCTGATTTGCACGATCTGATAATACCCTTGTGTTACTCATGCTTCCTCCCTTATAAATTGATGTGAGGACATCAATTTTTCTTTATGTCGATCTTGAGCCAATTCGATTAATTTTGAAATTAAATTTGAATATTCAATCCCGCTTGCTTCCCATAATTTCGCATACATACTAATTTGTGTGAAGCCTGGTATTGTGTTCAATTCATTCAAATAAATTTTTTCATTTTCCTGATCAATCAAGAAATCTACTCTTGCCATTCCTGCACAATCGATTGCAGAATATGCTTTGACAGCCATATCCTGAATTTGATTCATCATCCCGTCTGGTAATTCAGCTGGGATATTCAGAATGGAAACGCCATTAAAGTATTTATCATCGTAGGTATAGAATTCATCTCCAGGTACAATTTCGCCTGCTATGGATGCTTTTGGGTATTCATTTCCAAGGACGGAAACTTCGATTTCCATTGGATGGGTCAAACCTAATTCCACTAAGACTCTGCGATCATAATTCGCTGCATTAATTAAGCCTTTTATTAAGGTGTTCCGATCCCGGCACTTATTAATTCCTACCGATGATCCCATATTGGCGGGTTTTGTAAAAAATGGATAAGCACCGAGTAATTCACATTTTTTGACAACACTTTCAACATCTGCTTTGATTTCTTTTCTCGTAAATACCAGATCATCAACAACTGGAATTTTTATCGCGCGCATAACTTGTTTAAAAACACCTTTGTCCATTCCAACCGAAGATCCCAAAACGCCAGCTCCAACGTAGGGGATTTCAATCAAATCCAATAAACCCTGTAAAGTACCGTCTTCGCCAAAAGTTCCATGTAAAACCGGGAATATGACATCGATTTTTTTATGTGGAACCAATTGGGTGATTCCATTCATTGTTTTCTCGACATAAATATTATGATTGCCAGGTTCAGGGATCAGAAATGCACGTTGAAGATTATCTATTTGACCCTTTTCAAAACAAGTGATGACATCATTTCCAATGTACCAAACACCATTGTGTGTAATGCCAATCTCAATCGCATCAAAAATGGACCTGTCTATTTTATTTAGAACGGAACGAGCGGACATTAAAGAAACTTCATGTTCTCCTGATCGTCCTCCGAATAAAATTGCTACAGTTAATTTTTCCATTTTTACCTTCCCGGATTGGTTGTAAGTTGTGATGTTTGTTTGGGAAATCCAATCGGTTCGATTTCTAATTCAAGATAAATTTCAAATTTTTCAAAAACTGTCTTTTGAACTAGTTGAATCAGCTTCCAATAATCGTTTGCAGTCGCTTTATCGGTATTAACAAAGAAATTCGCATGAATTGGACTTACTTTTACACCACCAATCGTTGTGCCTTTCAGTCCGGCAGCCTCTATCAAGCGTCCTGCATAATCGCCTTTCGGATTCTTGAACATGGATCCAAGACTTGCACCCGGAGGTTGCGTGTTTTTGCGGTATTCAATAAAAGTTTGCATACGTTTTTGAATTAATTCTGAACTTTCCTGTTTACCAGTAAATGTAGCCGATAAAATGACAACATTTTTTTGCATCTTTTTTAAAACACTACTGCGATACGAATACTCCATTTGATCGGTATTCCAAAAAACTGGTTCAGAATCTTGTTGCAAGATTTCAGCCAAAAATAAATTTTTGGAGATGTCACTTTGGTGGGCACCGGCATTTCCATAAACAGCGCCTCCGATCGTACCGGGAATTGTGGCTGCCCATTCCAAGCCGCTGATCCCAGCTAACCCTGCTTTTCTTGCGACTAATCCGAGATTTGCACCTGACTCTGCATAGATTACTTCAGGGTTTTTTGTAGGATCAAAAATGATTTGTTTTGCCTGATTTAAAATAATGATTCCGTCATAGCCATTATCACTAACCAAAACATTTGACCCGGAACCAAAAATTCTGAATGAAAAATGATTTTCCCAACAAAAAATTGCTGTTTCGATTAATTCATTGCGATTTTGGACTGATATGATTGCATTCGCGTTTCCACCAACGTGAGCTGTTGTATATTTTCCCAAAGGGGAATTAATTTGACATTGATCGCCAAATTTTTCCTTAAGTATTTTGGTTGTTGATGGATTTGTGGTTTTCATATCAAAATTCATTCTGATTTTAGAAATTTAATTAATTTTTCAACTATATGGGGTTGGTTGTCGATTGGTTTAATTCTTTTTGTTTGCCCTGATGTCAAAAAGTAACAAATTGTTTGCGTATCGTAGTATTGTTCGTTTTCTATTTGGTTTATCCCAGTGGCAGTTACTATATTTCTTGAAGGTTTGGTTATATTGTTTTTCATTCTTTACCATCCTTACGAAATAATGCGATAGAAAGGTTTTGATTGATTTGATCAGCATCACCTGCAGAAAGGACTATCAGAACATCATCCGGCTTTAATTGGTTTGTAAGATAAGTGGTTATATCCTGAATAGAAGCGATGAACTTTACATCCGGGTGAATAATCTGTTTTGCAAGGGAAGATCCGGAAATTTCCCCATTTGATTCGCGTGAAGCAAAAATTTCACTGATGATGAGGTGATCAGCTTGATCAAATGAATGGGCAAATTGATCCAATAATGTCATGGTTCTGGAAAATGTATGCGGTTGCCAAACTACCCAAATGTTTTTTGAAGGGAATTTATCTTTTGCTGCCTGTAATGTTGTTTTAATTTCAGTAGGGTGGTGCGCATAGTCGTCGACCAAAGTTATGTCATTATATGTTCCATGTAAATCAAACCGGCGACCTGTTCCACTAAATTGATGCAAAAGTCTGTAAGTACGAAGTAAATCTAATTTATATTGATCTGCAATTACAATCGCTGCAAGTGCATTTTTCACATTATGGATGCCCGGTACAGATAGTTCTACTGATCCTAAATTTCTGAAACCTTTTAATTCATGATGTAAGATTTCGAAATTGTAGCAACCATCCGGATTGATCTTCAAATCGATTGCTTGATATTCATTACTTTCATGGATGCCATACGTTATAAAGCGGCTATCAGTATTGTTCTTGATCAGGTTTTGGTTACCATTCTCATCTCCACAAATCGTAATGAATCCTTGTGGATGGACTCTTCTAACAAAAGCATTGAATGCCTGGAAATAGTCTGTTTCAGAAGGAAAACAATCCGGATGATCATGCTCCATATTCGTAATGACCTCAACAAAAGGCTTCAGACCGAGGAACATTCTGTCGTATTCATCTGCTTCGATGACAAAAAACTTTCCTTTTCCAGCATGTGCATTTAATCCCAGATTCTTTGATACGCCACCGATAATATAGCTGGGATCAAGGTCAAGCCCAGCCAAAACCCACGAAATCATCGCGGAAGTTGTAGTTTTCCCATGTGTACCCGCAACAGCAATCCCGATATTTTTTTCCATGATCTCACCAAGAAATTCTGACCGTTTTAATACCGGTATTCCGGCTTTCCTGGCAGCAAGTACTTCCGGATTATCATCAGGAATTGCAGAAGATTTTACGACCACGTCGATTCCAACAATATGATCGGTAGCATGCCCTTCATAAACATTAATGCCAAGGTTTCTCAATTCATATGCTAATGGCGAAAGTTGTCGGTCCGAACCACTTACAGCATATCCACTTTCGTGCATAAACCGGGCGATCGCAGAAAGACCGTATCCACCAATACCAATGAAAAAAATATGTTTTCTCACAAAAACACCACCAAAACAAAAACGAAAGCAACAGCCACCGCAAAATAAATAATGGGAGGTTCTAATAATACGGGGGGCATGAATGTCAATAGTTTTTGAACATTTTGACCAATTTCAGATGCAAAATCCGGACTTGTAATGATGGAAAATGGATAATTCGCATCATTTAGATAAGACCATAAAGACCCAAAAATGAAATAACCATTAATTGCGCCTAGGAAAAGCCCTAATAAAATATCCTGAAATGCTTCCCGCACAAAACGTCCGGAACTTGCAATTCTGGGGATTTTGGGAGTTTGATATCCAAATAGTACTAAAGATACTAAGAGTACTGACCGTAACCAAAAAATGGAATTAGGAGAATCAAAAGGTAATGTGTCTCGGATAAAAGGCACAAATCTTTCTAAAACTGAAATAATAAAAAGTGATAATACAACACTGAAACTAACTAAAAGCTCGCGAGCCCAACCTCTCATAGCCCCAATTAAGGCAAACAAGATTACAAACATCCAAAAAATTACATCGAGAGAAATCATAGGATGCCTCTTTTCGATTTTCGATCAGGATCTAGTGAAAGAATTTGTTCACCGATTTTCATTGCAGCTTCTGGCGTGTTTAGTTTTTTCATTGCATTTTTCATTTCAGTAAGTTTTTGCGAATCGGATAATAAAGTTTCTATCAAGGCATATAATTCTTTTTCAAGGTTTTCATCGTTAACCATCAATGCAGCATTTTGGTCTACAAGATACTGGGCATTTACTCTCTGATACCGCCAGGCATATGGATATGGGATTAAAATTGCCGGTATACCAAATAAAGGAAATTCACCGAGGGTAGACGCCCCAGCTCTTGAAATTACCAGATCCGATGCCGAATATGCAGCACTCATTTCTTCATGTAAGTAGGGAAAAATGCGATAATTTTCCAATAATTGCGGATCCAATTTTTTTGAATTTTCCAGAACTTCATTCCAATCCAATTGTCCGGTCATATGAATGACTTGTGCTTTCAGTAACAACTGGGGTAAAAACCTTAGTACGGCGCGATTAATCGACCGTGCACCTTTGCTACCTCCAAAGAAAAAGACTACGGGTTTCTCCATGGAAAAACGAAATATTTTGATTGCTTCTTCTTTAGAAGATGGAATTAAATCTTTCCTGGTTGGATAACCAATAACAACACATTTTTTAATATTTCGAAAATATTCAAATGATTTTTGAGAGTTTAATGCAATAATTGATGCAAATTTTGAAAGAAATTTCAATGCGAGTCCAGGCTCTATATCCGGAACATACAATACGGAAGGGTATTTACGGGCAGCAATAGCCATTGGTGCAGCGACATAACCACCGGTATAAAGAATGGCATCCGGTTTAAATTGTTTTAACAACTTTTGCGATGCAAATATCCCTTGAAAAAGTTTCCAAAGGTTTGAAGGTAGGGATTTTAAACCAACTCCATGAATTCCTGCAGCAGGAATTGATGAAAATGGAATTGCATGGCGATTTATTAAATCAAATTCCATACCGCCATCTCCACCGACCCATAAGATATCATCTACCTTGTCTTCGATTGCTTGCAGTACCGCGAGCGCCGGATACACTCCGCCGCCTGTCCCGCCAGCGCAAATCAACAACCGCATTGAATGGATTCCTTTCTGAATATTTATCGCGATAATTCATTCTTGAAACACTCAAGAGAAAACCTACACCTGTTAAGATCGAAACGAGACTGGAACCTCCAAGACTGAAAAATGGCAAAGTGTTTCCGCCGACAGGAACAATATTAAATAAGCTTGCTATATTTAAGAAAGCTTCAGTAATAATCCAGATGCTTATTCCAGATGCGATTAATCTGCCAGCGAGATCATTTGATTGAATAGCAATTTTGAGTCCTCGCAGGAAGAGTAATAAGAAAAGCCCAATGACCAACATACATCCTAACAAACCCATTTCTTCTGCTACGACTGTGAAGATTGTGTCGGATTGACCAACTTCCAGACCGGTAAATTTCACGGTGCCTTGACCAATACCAACACCAAAAAGGCCTCCATCTACTAAAGATTCAATTGACCTTTTCACCTGGCTGATGGCATCATAAGGATCTTTGTATCCGGCGACGAATTGAAACCAGCGAACTGAACCCGTGCTTGTCACTTTGATAATTCCTACAAAGAATACAGAAGCAACAGTTGCAATCAAAATAATTTGCTTCCAATCCAGGTCGGCCATAAAAAGCATCACACCACTGATTGCGATTAAGGTAAGGATTGCGCTATAGTCAGGTTCAAGATAGAGCAAAAACAAAGTCAAGCTCAGGACAAACCCAATCGGCAATGCCCAAAAAGTGAGATGTTTTAAGTTCTCTTGTTTTGACTTTAGCCAAAAAGCTAAATATAGAATGATAACAACTTTGGCTATTTCTGAAGGCTGAACACTGCCATTAAAGAAGGTACGGGTAGCGCCGTGACGTACTGTTCCGATGATTAGTACAAGAAAAAGCAACAACCAGGTAGCAAATAAACCTGCAACCATAAACTTCTGAAATTTCCTATAATCAATCAATGAAATGAAAATTGCAACCAGAAGACCAAATCCAGCGAACAAAGCCTGCCTGGAAACATATGACATGGGAGAGCTTGCATCCGATGTGTAGAATGCTACGGGCATACTTGCAGAATAAAGAATTACAAGTCCGAGTACTAATAAGGCCAAAACTATGATGATGATTGGCACGTCGAGACCGGACGTGATTACACTTGGTTTTTTGCTTTTTGAAATAGGTCTTGTTTTTACTGCAGCTGTTGTACCCATGATCTGAATTTTTCTCCTCTCTCTTCAAAATCTGTAAATTCGTCATAACTTGTCGCTCCAGGTGAAAGCAATACAATGTCACCTGGTTCAGCAACTTTGTGCGCTATCCGGACTGCGTCTTCCATATTCTTGCAAGTATTTACTGAAAAAGGTCTTTTATTGATAATCACAGGACCTACCGCAGTTTCAATTTTTTCTTTTGCTGAACCAAAAATTACAACATGATCAACATTTTCATGAATGATTTCTGATAATCGATCCCAGGGAAGGTTTTTATCTTTACCTCCTAAAAGTAAAACAATTGGTTCATGGAAGCTTTTTATCGCAGCGATTGTCCGTTCGGGAGCTGTTGCAATTGAATCGTTGTACCATTTCACTTTGTTAATCTCAGTAACGAATTCCAATCGGTGCGGTACTCCCCGGAAGTCTTTTATTGCCTTTTTCATATTTTCTGTAGAAATATTTAAGGCAAATGCGATGGAGCAAGCTGCCAATATGTTGAGGAGATTATGTTCTCCGAGCAGAGCGGTATCTTTTGTAGAACAAACAGGATAAGTTTGTCCATTATTCAAGATTATGATCGTTTCATCTTCAATATAAGCACCATTGCCCAATAAATTGGCTTTTGACATCCCAAAACTGAACAACATCCCCTTAGTTTTGTTCCTTAGGTTCCATGCGCCCTCATCATCGCGGTTCAAAATAGCAATATCCGTATTTTTCTGAAAGTCGAGAATTTTAACTTTTGCCGCAGTATACGCTTCAATCGTTCCATGGCGATCAAGATGGTTTGGAGTGATATTTGTGATGGTAGCGATATGTGGGCTGGTATGCATTAATTCCAATTGGAAGCTGGAAAGTTCCAAAATCACAAGATCAGCAGACTGAATGATGTCGATTTGTTCGATTAATGGCTTTCCGATGTTTCCACCGATCCAAACTTTTTTGGACTCTGACTCCATTAATTTTGCAATTTCACCTGTTAGCGCGGTAGTTGTCGTTTTTCCAGATGAACCTGTAATACCCACCACAGGACAATTAACTGACTGTAAAAAGATCTCAGAATCATTTGTAAGAAAAATATTTCTGGTTTTGGCTTCTTCAATTATTGGAAGTTGCAGTGGAACACCACCAGAAATACAAACCATATCAATATTTTCAAGAATTTGGATGGGATGGCTCCCAGTAATCCATTTAACATTAAATCCTTTAAGATTTATCATTTCATTTTGTAATTGCTGTTCTGAGCGACGATCATTAATGATTACGTTTGCACCATGTTGTGACAAATATCGAGCAGCAGCCAAACCTTGTCGGGCTGCTCCAATAATCAAAACGTTTCGACTCTGCCAATTTTGCTTCATACTAATGCCAATGCAATTCCTAATATTGCGCCGATAAGACCAACCAACCAAAAACGTTGCACCACCTGGGTTTCACTCCAACCGGAAAGTTCAAAATGGTGATGAAGTGGTGCCATTTTGAACAACCTTTTGCCACCGGTAAGTTTAAAATAGAGCACCTGGAGAATTACGCTAAAAGTCACACTTAATGGAATAATTGCGATAATGGGTAGTAATAGCCATTGTCCTGTCATAAGTGCAACGACACCTAAGGTTGCTCCCAATGCGAGGGCTCCGGTATCACCCATAAATAACTGTGCAGGATGGACATTGAACCACAAGAAACCAAATAAAGCTCCGACCAGAGTAAAACAAAAACGAGCAACAAAAATTTGTCCTTGCATCAGAGCGATTCCACCATATGCAGTGAAAGCAGTAGCTGCAATTAAGCCAGCAAGTCCATCCAACCCATCAGTCAGATTGATTGCATTTGAAAATCCAACAATTGCTACCACAGCGATAGGAATGTAAAAAATGCCTAAATCAATTTCTCCCTTAATTCCTGGCCAATATAATTCAGGTACATCAAGCATATATTTAAGAACAAATGCGATCACGGTCGCAATTAAGACCTGAAGGATGAATTTTGTTCTTGCTCTCATCCCAAGACCCTTTCTCGGTCCCCGGATACCTTCCCAATCATCAATTGCGCCAATTAATCCATAGATACCCAAAGTTCCGAGTGGAATCAAAACAGATCGACCCAAAACATTTAAACCTAATAGCGAAACTGCGTTTAGAAGAATCGTTAATAATGCCACAGGTGCCATGAACATAACACCACCCATTGTTGGAGTGCCCATTTTGCTTGTGTGCGAATCAGGTCCTTCTACCCGGATTAATTTCCCTATTTTAAAATGTCTTAAAACCCTTAGCAGAGGTTGACCCCAAATAACAGTCATCATAAAACTGATACCGGAAAGTGCTAAGGCGAGAGGTGTTTCATTCATGAATCTACCTCCAAAGCATTTACAATTTGATCCATGTGCAACCCGTGTGATCCTTTAATTAACACAACATCTTTTTGATGTAATAAGCCATGTAACAATTCAATCGCATCTGAAACAGTAGGAACCCAGGAAATTGATTCTTGCGATAATCCGGCCTGTCCCGCAGA
Source organism: uncultured Anaerolineaceae bacterium (assembly GCA_964586385.1). Lineage (GTDB taxonomy): Bacteria > Chloroflexota > Anaerolineae > Anaerolineales > Anaerolineaceae > UBA6170. Next base: position 14,660 of record CAZPIM010000026.1, on the reverse strand, counting down.
TTCAGCAATAATTCTTGCTTTTTCTCCTACAGTGATTAATCTACTAACGATCTGAGCAGCCCGGACTCCAACCATCTCATGCCCCTGTTTTTCATATGGTCCAAGTTCCAGCATATCGCCAAGTACAGCCCATTTTTTCCCTTGTAATTCATCCAATAAATTTAAGGCAGCCATAACTGAATCAGGGGATGCATTATACGTATCATCCAGTATCAATGCTCCACTTGGGATAGTCACCGCGGCTAATCGCAATTGGGATTGGCCTTGCTGTAAACTAAAAATAATTTCCTGCCAGGAAATATTCTCAACCAATCCAACCGCAACTGCCCGTAATACTGTATGAACTGAATGTCTGCCGATTAATGGAACGCGAATATGCAGCAGTTCATCCTGATAATGCAATCGAAAACGAATCCCTTGAAGACCAAGTCCTTCAATCTCATCTGCCCAAAGTTCCGCATGTGGGTCGAGTCCGTAGTAAAAAACCCTTGCTTTGGTTTTGGATGACATTGCTCGTACAAATGGATCGTCATAATTAAGAATTGCCACACCGTCAGCTGGCAATGATTCGATTAATTCCGCTTTTCCTTGAGCAATTGCTTCCAGAGAGCCTGCTCTTTCTGCATGCACAGCTCCGACATTTGTTACAACACCAATACTTGGACTGGCAATATCACAAAGCAATCGAATTTCACCTGGGACGTAAAAACCCATTTCAAGAACTGCACGCTCATGTTTTTCATTAAGGCGCAAAATCGATAAGGGTAATCCAATTTCATTATTAAAATTTCCGATATTTTTTAATGTGCAATATTTTTGGCTGACGACTTCAGAAATTATTTCTTTCGTTGTCGATTTTCCTACAGATCCAGTAATTCCTATTACTTTTACATTTAATTTTCTTCGCCAAAATCTTGCAATTTCTTGCAAAGCAACTAATGTGTTCTCAACTAAAATACAAAATGCGTCATCCAAATTTGGTATTTCATTTTCCAAAAGGTTTTTTCTAATATCGATTGTTGGAAAATCTGTAGAGAAATCAGTTTCAACTAATGCGACACGTGCTCCTTTTTTGAAAGCCTCACCAACAAAGTTATGACCATCTGCATTTTCACCCTTTAAGGCAATGAATAATGAAGATGGAATAACCTGACGAGAATCAATCGTTGCCTCACTAATGATTTGTGGGGCAATTGGACGATTGGAGGTTAATGCTTCAAAAATATCTGCTACGGTTAACATATTTTTCTCTACTTACTTGCGAATTCCGAACGAACAGAATCTGGAGGAATATTCATTAAAATTACTAAATGGTCAACGATTTCACTAAATACCGGGGCTGTCACCAAAGAAGCCCAAATGCTGGTGGTTGGTTTTTCTAACCAAATATAGACAATAAACTTTGGATCATCAGATGGTCCCCAACCAACAAAAGATGCATTTGTTAACCCGGAAGTATAGCCTTGTGAAGTTGGAATTTCAGCGGTTCCGGTTTTCCCTGCAACTCGGTAACCTTCAACCAGTGCAGTTGATGATTCTCCTTCTAAAGAAATGGTCAACATTTCAGTGATTGTGGCAGCAGATTCGGGTTTTATAGGTGTCCCCACAATTTTTGGATTGTAATATCGAACGCGTCCATCCTGTACAATCGCTTTTTGAATATGAGGAGCCATCATCCGACCATCATTCGCCAAAGCAGAAACTGATGCGATCATTCGCATGGGGGTAACTGCAACACCTTGTCCAAATGCTTGTGTAGCAGTCATACTATCTGTCCATCTTGGCAATGATGGGTCTGATCCAAAAGGTGTTGGATCATTTGGAGATAATAATGGATAAGTGGCTTCGCCATCGAGGTCGACATTCGATTTTCTATCAATATTAAAAGCCGATAAATAATTATAAAAAGTCTCTGTGCCCATTTGTTTTACAAGCCAAACCATACAGACATTCAATGAGTGTTGCATACAACCTGTCATTGTCTGAACGCCCCAAGCGCCATAATCCCAGTTATAAATCGTTAAACCACCATATTCCTGAACGCCATTATCGATAAATTCTGTTTCAGGTGAAACTGTTCCGGAATCTAATGCGGCAGCCATGGTAAAAACTTTAAACACTGAACCAGGCTCATATGTTTGCATTACTGCACGGTTAAATGGCGTTTGAATGTCAAACCCATCGTTCGATTCAATTGGATACTCAGCCAGAATTAAATCAGCCGACTGGTTTGGGTTGGCACGTGGTGTGCTTGTCATAGCTAGTATCTCACCAGTTTCAGGATCCATCACGATTGCGGTCCCAGAGCTTGCACCATTTTCTTTAATAGCGCGATCCATTATTTCTTCTACCCTTAATTGGATTTCACGATCAATGGTCAAAATAATTCCAGCACCTTGTGGAATTTCAGGAATTGCCATCACATCGTATGGATTCATGGAAATATTGGTTTCAGTTGATTTGGTTGATAAGATGTTGTTATAAAAACCTTCGACGCCATAAAAACCATCCGAGGAATAAAAACCAAGGAAATTTATACCCATACTTCCTTCAGGATATGTTCGGCTTAATCTTCCCGTCCAGGATATTGACTGAAGATGTGCATTTTCTTCTTGTGCAGATTCAATTTCTGCAACCATTTCTTTCGGTGCATCTTTGTAAATAGTCGAAAACACAGCAAAATCCGGACTTTCCGGATTCGGATTATAAGGAATACTTACTCTTTGGTGAACGACTTCTCTATCTTTCCCTGTTATACTGCTCAGAAAATTTACCAAATCAGCTTTGTCTTCTTCCTTGACTTGATTGAGATTCACACCAATTTCATAGACCTCGGAATTACCTGCCAGCAAATTCCCCCAACGGTCGTAGATGATTCCACGTACAGGTTCGTATTTTTTTATTTTTACTGAGGCTTGATCGCCAACCGAGTCACTTAAAGTAGTGAAGAAAGGGTCTGTTTGAATCTGAATCAAACGATAAACAATCGTAATTGCAAAAAGGATTATTACAAATCCGATAATATAAAAACGTGTTAGTTTTCTTCCCATGTCATCCCCCTTCACGATCTAATAGTGTAAATGTGCCTTGAAATAACCAGTCCCACATGGATCGTGTATAAATTGGTTTTATGATGTTTTGGGTAGGGTTATTCCGTGACTTCGGAATAACAACCGCTTTTCCTTCTTTTCCCACATATTCTGCCACGTAAACATATTTTAAATTCTCTAATGTTGCAGCTTGATATCCCAATGCTTTTGCTCTTTCCTGCATTGTTTTTGATGAAGTCATTTGCGCTAATAAAGTTCGACTTCCGGTTATTGTTCTTTCAAGTTTTTCCCGTTCGGCTTCCAATATTCTTACTTGCACGCCGGCATGAGCAGACTTTGTTGTTATATTCAAATTAAGGATCACAGCCAATACACTCAAAACAACGACCAACAATATTACACTAATCCATTGTGTCTGGATTCTCGATGGGTTTTGTCGGGATGCTTGGTTAGTATTATTTTTCATTTACGAATATCCTGTTTTGTTAAATTTTTACGATGTATCGGGTGCAACACTTATGCCAAATTATTTTTTTTCTATAATCCTTAATTTTGCGCTTCTGGCTCTTTGATTTCCTTCCTTCTCATATTCGTTGGGTTCAATTGGCTTTTTTGAGATTTCTTTAATCTGAGCTTTATGATTGCAGGTACAAATAACTTGTTCCGGTGGACAAATACAGTCTTTAGATTCCCTTCGAAAAATTGTTTTCACAATACGATCTTCCAGAGAATGAAATGCGATAATAGCTAACCTTCCTCCCGGTCGAAGAATGTCTATTGCTGTGGGAATGACATCCTGTATCGCTTGTAATTCTTGATTAACCGCAATTCTGATTGCCTGAAATGTTCTTGTCGCCGGATGGATACGATTCTTATTTTTTCCATAAGCTCTTTCGACAATTTTCGATAATTGTTGGGTTGTTCTCATGGGGCGATTCTCACAAATCATGCGTGCAATTCTTCTAGAAAACCTTTCTTCACCATATTCCCAAAGGATGGTCGCAATTTGCGTTTCCGAAAGATTATTCAATAAATCGGCAGCTGTCGGTTGAGAATTGTCTCCAAATCGCATATCCAAAGGACTGTCAAAGCGAAAAGAAAAACCTCGTTCAGAAGAATCCAGTTGCATGGAAGAAACGCCTAAATCAAGGGTAATTCCATCAATTTGACTCCAGCCAATTTTTAATGCCTCATTTCGCATATTGGTGTAGGAGGACTGTACCAAATAATAGCGATTTTCAAAAATCGAAAGGCGCTGGTTAGCTAAAACCAGCGCCTGGGGATCAAGATCTAAACCGAGTAGTTTTCCTTCAGGTTTCGAGGCATTTAATATCCCCCAGGCATGTCCACCAGCACCAACAGTTCCATCAATATAATGACCATTGGAGTTTGGATTAAGTGCGGTTATGATTTCATGGTAAAGTACTGAAATATGTGGAGAATCGAAATTATCTATGCTCATGGCTAGAGCGAAAGATCGAGGGTTTCATAACGCTGATTGTTAATTTCACTATTCAGAAGATTTTCTGATTTTGGAGACCAGAGTTGAGGTGACCAAATTTCAAAATAATTCCCTACACCAATTACAATCGCTTGTCCTTCCAACTGGATCATATTACGAAGAAAATTAGGAATAAGTATTCGGCCGGCTTTATCAGTTTCGATTTGAACAGCATTAGCAAACATCAATCGGCGAAGATCACGTGCAGTAGAATTGGTTATACTCAGCGCATTAATTCTTGCGGAGTAGTTTGCAAATATTTCGTTCGTTAAAACCATAAGATTATGATCAAAACCTAAGGTAATATAGGCACCGTCGATTATCAAATCACGGAAACGAACCGGGATTGTCATTCTACCTTTTTCATCGATCGTGTGTTCGTATGTGCCCAGGAACATTAGTTCTATTTCTCCTATAATCGCAGAACGCCGGTAAACCGGCGCTCCACTTTTTCCCACTTTTCTCCACAATTATCCACATTTTAGCGGATATTTAAGCAGAATGCAAGGGGTTTGCACCACCAATTTTCACTATTCTTAATATTGGTCTCGGGATTTCAATTTTTTTGATCATATTACGGACGAAAAATGTAAAAAAAGTAAAATTTCGCAATTTTTTATGAATATTATCAAAAAAAAATTTTGGAAATTTCTTTCCTGAAATTGCGAAAAAATTATTTTTAAGATTTCTTTTGTCGGGTTTATAATTTAGCGTATGACCATTGTTGCAGAAAATTTGAAGAAAATTAATGGTTGCGTCATGATCCCTGCTTATAATGAAGAAAAGCATCTGGGTCGTGTAATACAAGCTGCAAAAGAATTTTTGCCGGTGATTGTCGTTGATGACGGTTCGGTTGATAACACAGAACAAATTTCCCGGGAAGCAGGGGCAATCGTATTTAAACAAATACCTAACCAAGGTAAAGGTGCCGCACTCCAACGTGGTTTTCAGGAATGTTTAGCAATGGGATATGACTTTGTTATCACATTGGATGCTGATGGACAGCATAACCCAAATGAAATTACGCATTTTATCGAATCTTTCCTTACTTACAAAAGCGATTTAATTATTGGATTTCGTGATTTTTCAAAAATGCCTTTGGTTAGAAAATTGGCTAACAAAATTGGTGGTTGGCTGTTTTCATGGGCAATTCGAATTCCGATAAAAGATAATCAGTCAGGGTATCGATTGTTATCGAAAGAATTGGTAACAAAAGTATTGGGAATTAACGAATTGGGTTTTGAATATGAAGTTGAGATGATTGTCCGCTGTGTCAAATCTGGTTTAAAAATTGGATGGGTACCGATCCAAACAATTTATGCAGATGAAACAAGCCATATTCAACCATTTCAACATTTTATGAACTTTATGAGAGTGGTTATATCGACCAGAAAACGAATGGGGAATTCCTGAGAATTGATAAATTTTTCGTTGTGAAATCTGGTTAAAAATTGAGAAATAGTCAAATTGAAGTTTGATTTTTATTATTTCTGCCAGATTTATGATCGAGTATAAATAATTCTTTTTGATATTAATCTACAGTTAAAGTTTTACTCAAATTTCTTGGGAAATCCGGATCAAAACCCCGATCCAAACACATATAGTATGAAAGCAATTGTAATGGGATGACTGACAGGATGGAAGAAAAGACATCCGGAGCATCAGTCAAAGGCAATAAATAATTTGCATTTGATCTTAATCCTTCATTTTCCGGACCAACCACAATGGCTTTGCCTCCACGACAAGTAACTTCATTTATGCCGGAAATGATCAACGGAATTTCATTTTTTGTTGCAATAAAAATGACAGGATAATCCTTCGATACTGCTGCCAAAGGACCGTGTTTAAATTCAGTAGAAAGCATACCCTCACAGTGCGCATAGGTGATTTCTTTTAATTTTAGTGCGCCTTCAAGTGCTATCGGGTAACTAAGTCCAACACCGAGGCAATAAAGGTCATTCCAATTTTCGACGAAAGGCAGTATTTCTTTCACTTGCCTTGACGATTTTTGAATCTCTTCTTCCATTAACTGGGGGAGAGAGTCTAATTCTTTCAAATTTTTATTTCCTAATTTATATGCCAGGTATAAAAATGCAATTAATTGGTTGGTGAACGTCTTTGTAGCAGGCACACTAATTTCATAACCACAAGTTAACGGAAGCCATTTTTCGGATTTCTTCGTTAGGGTGGACCCAACCACATTTACCAGAGAAAAAATCCTCATCCCTTTTTTGTTAGCAATTTCAACCGCATTCAATACATCTTTTGTTTCTCCACTTTGGCTTACGAAAATACCTACATCCTGATTTGAAATGGATGTATCGTATTGCGAAGAAAACTGGGGAGCGGCGATCGGGATGACTGCCCGGTTTGCCAGCTTATTAAAGAAAACAGCACCACTTACACAAGCATTGTAGGAAGTACCACAACCAATGAAATAAATCGTTCTCGCGTTTTGCAGAGCAATCAATAAGTCATCTACATCGCTCGAATTATTGAAAAGGTGAAGCAATTCTTTAGCGACCTGCGGCTGTTCATGAATTTCTTTTAACATAAAATGGTCAAATCCACCTTTTTTTGCTGCTTCCATTGTTTCCACAACGATTTCCGGTTCTCTTGACAAAACAATTCCATCTATTACGGAAAAAATTCTTGCTGAATTGGAGGTTAATTCGACTATTTCACCATCATTCAAAAATAACACTTCTCGGGTCAAAGGTAAAACTGAAGGGAGATCAGAAGAAATGCAGGTGAATCCTTCACCGATCCCAGCAACTAGTCCGGAACCTTTTTTGAACGCATATAATTTGTCATCATTTGCTAAACCGATAACAAAGGCATAATCCCCTTCCAGGTCATGGTAAGCCGATCGAATGGCATCCAGCAAATTTTTCCCTTGCCGGGTGTATCGTTCAACAGCATGAACACAGGTTTCTCCATCATTCGTGGACCGTACGACCATACCTTCATTGATAAACTCATTACGTAATGAAACGTTGTTAACAACATTTCCATTATGTGCTCCCACCATTTCACCCAGAGAATCTAAATGGGGTTGGGCATTAATTTGCGACGGTTCACCGAAAGTTGCCCATCGTAACTGTAGAATCCCTCTATTCCCAGTCATCTCGTTAAAGTGATGTTTTTCCGCAACAGCGGCGACTTTGCCTACATCTTTGCGAAGATCAATAATGCCATCATTCCGGATCGTTGCAATTCCCACAGAATCATAGCCTCGATAAGAAAGGCGATGACCTGCTTCGGTTAAAAGTAACCCGAGTTCCCGTTGTTCGTTGGTTACAATACCAAAAATTCCACACATAATTTATCCTCCTGACAGCTGATAAAAATTATATGAGGTTAAACAGGATCCTTCTATATGTAGAATGTCATCCATGTTACTTCTGAGTAAACCGATTTCGAATGGCATTCCTCATATAAATGGAAATGCACTATAAATTATTTGTTATTAAGGTTTTGCTATAACTACCCAGCGATCAGAGTCATCTGATTTGAATAAAATTACAGCCAGTGATGGCTCTGTATCCGTTAAAATTTCTACATTTTCCCGGTCAATCTGGGTAACATTTTCCACATAATAATTCAGAATGTCGTTATTATTCATAAACAATCGAATTTCATCACCTGTTTGTAAAGTCTGAACCACTGCTTCAGCTTGACGACTCCAAGGTATAGCAACAACCCGCCGGATTGTCGATGTCGGCAGCCATTCGGCTGTTTGAGGATCCCATTTATTATTAATAAGTTTTCCTTCTTGCAAAAAGAAGAACCATCCCCCGGGGAGTTGCAAGCCGGTTGGATAAACCAAGTCGATACCGGTGGAGTCAATAATTTCCGGTGGCGTACTTTCGACAACTTTGCTGCTTTGCCAATTAAATATAACCAGCCCAATTGCAACTATTACTGCAAGACTTATGATGGTACTCATTGCTAATAAGATTTTTTCAGCTGCATTCAGTGAATTAATCCAATTTTTAATGGAATTAAATTTTGTGTTTAGCCAACCCTTTTCTTTTATTGGTTCTTCGTCCGGAACCCAGGGTGTTTGTTCAAATTCCTCAATGAAGGAACGTCGCAGTACATCAACTGATTCATCGTTTTCGTCAGTTTCACTAATTTCATAAGAAGATTGGATATCAGGCTTCCCGGTGGCTGAATTGACATAGTTTAATTGAGAACTTTCTGATGATTCTCTAAACTCATCAGATTCATTTTTAGTGAAAGATGAATCCCATTCATTATCAATTTGAGGAAGGTCATAATCATTAGTGACCGGAGCTTGATTGAGTAAATAAGATGATGATTGATCAGGCATACTTAATTCTTCAGTTGCCTTTATTACATTTTGCCAGGATTCCTTCGATAGACTGTTTTCATTATCCTGAATCTCATCAAAATTTAAAAGCGGTTTGGTAATGCTTTCGTGATGATAATTTTCAGGAAACAATTCCTCAAGTTTTGAAATGAAATCAGAATCTTTTTCTGTAACAGAATCGCCTTTGAACGGATTTGTTGCATTTTCTGCATTTTCAATTTCACTTTCAATTTCCGCAACATAATCGATATTCGTGGTGTCTTCAGGCAGGATTTTTTCTTCAACCGAATCAATCAATTCTTTTTGGATCTTTAAATACTGATCATTTTCCAATGATTCAGTAATTTCTTTGATAAAGGTTTCATTTGATCGATCTTTGATATGATCTTCAAAATCACCTAATAAAAAGTCGTTTTCTTCTTTTAGTTTCTGATCATTTGCCGATATATCGATATTTATAACCTGGTCATTTTTTTTATTCGTTTGTTTTGAAGATCTTTGCGGTTTGTTTGATCCACTCTTTTCAGACTTTTCAGCGGAATTACGAATATTCTCTTCAGAATTTTGCGATTCCATCGTTCTCAATTCATTGATTTCAAGATCAAAATTTGTTTTCTCTGGATCATTTAACTCCTCATCTAACATTTTTGTGTTTAAATTGATGTTTTTTGGAGATTCTTCCGATTTCCCAGCAATACTACCTTCAACTTTGTCATCGTAATCTGTAATTTCTTCCAATGAATCTTCAGTGTGATTTAAGGTCAAATCAAGTCGATCAAGATTATTTGCCTCGTCTTCATTGGTGTTTAGATTAGTAGGTGTTGGGTCATCAATCCCTGATTGATCCAATTGAAATTCTTCTCTCAATGAATTTAAACGATCGTTATTTATTTCAATCTCTTCATTTTTCTTAATGTTTTTTTTTCTTGGTTGAGTCATGAAATTATCCTGGGCTAAGGAAGAATATTAGGTAATGTCGGCGGAGGTATCCGTATAATGCTATAAAGTTGACCACTTTCAGGAATCTTTAATTCGATCGTTTGATAAGTCTCTTTGACGATAATTATTATATTGGAATTTTTGAATTGGTTTTCATATTCTATGATTGCTTCACCATTCACTAAAGGTACGGATTTCGTAACGCCATTAGAAAATGTTACATCGATTGTAGCATTTTTAATAAGTTCACCGGTATCCATGGCAAAATTTTCATTATTATCAATATATAAAAAGATATGGATCTGTCCGGTGGATAAATACGTTTTTGAAGTTGGGCTAGCAATTGGGGTTGGAGTGGGTTCCAATTCAACAAGATTTGCCTGCCCGGTTGGTGTTAATTGCAATGGAGATAAAGTAGGTTGCGGTGCAATATAAAACTGGAAACTTGTTAATTTATCCCACATGGAATCCACATAGGATTTTGCCCCGAGACAAGCTAAATTATTAGAAACATTTTGCCATGTAGGCTCAAGATTTAGAGCAAGTGTATTTTTAATACTTTTTTCTAAGCAATCATATCCGGCATGGTAGGAAAGGATTGTGAATTTCCACATGTCTGTGATGTTGAGTTTCAGACCCAAATTATCCACAATGTAGTTTGTTTGGCTACAGTTGGCTCGGATCACCTGCGAATTAATTGAAATGCTTTGTTCTGCAATATCCAAATCAACCATGTTTTCACAGGATGGACAATATGCATTTATGGAACGAATTAATCCACCCCGCAGCATCGACTGTTCGAAAGCATTCATTTTCGCAAATGTCGGATCACAATCAAATAAAAGGGTTGAGCAAATTTGATTTTTCAAATCCTCATCCCATCGCAATGCTACATCCGCACCTAATTCATTGATTTGGGCAAAACCGAATTCTTCATATAAATAGCGTGCATTTTCCGGCCAGAATTGTGATTCCTGTTCCATAAAACTCTTGATGAGGATAGGAGGAATTCCATATTCTTTGCCGGAAGCCCATATGGTTGAATCAAATCGGTTTTGCCATGCAATCATTGCATCCGAAGCTAATTCCAAACCACAGGCATTCGGTGCGCCACTGGCAAATAAACCGCCTTCCGGACATGATGATGCATCCACAAATTTATTCAAAATTAATTTTCCCGCTAAATAGTGCAAACTGTGTTGAGTATTCAATAATTCAGGAGATTCTGGAAAGACAGTCCACTCGGGTGATTCACCAAAAGCTGTGCCTTGCCAAATCTCTTTGCAGGAATCAACAAATTCAACTTTACGGTCAATTGTCGTAATTCTGACATTATAAAAATTATTACTAATGAAGAAGCGGGCTGTGGCAGTGATTGTTTGTGATTGATCACCATAGCTGCTTTCAGCCCAAAATCTGATTCTTGCATCTTGAATCAGTGGAATGATACATTGGTCTGATAAACATTCAAAAGGATCATTATTGATAGTTCCGGAAATTTTGGTAATCTTAAATTCCGAATAAGGTTCGATTGCTTTAATAATCACATAAGGCGCATTGACTGGTAATCCAGGTGCGTAGATATTTACGATCATGTCAGGTATTTTAATAGTTGTGGTCGTTGTGACTTCCTGAGATGAATCAAATACCCAATAGGTACCCTGGTAAACCTGATTAAGATCAAATGGAGTGGATGTGGGTTGCGGGGTTCCGTTTGGTAATGGCGTGACAGTTGGGCTCAGATTCTCGATATCGATCGAACAGGCCGCAAGTGTCTCATTATTGGTGGGAAAACCTTCATGATTAATTAAGACTGTACAAATTGGGGAACCCGTTCTGCTGACTAATCTCCAACTATATTGTGTAAATGTTTGTTCGACAATTTTAAAACGACCATCTCCGCTATCATCCTGGGCGACTACAGGACCCGAATTAAAAAAGACGGGTGTTATCAATATTATAAAAATTAATAAAAATACCCACCGGAATTTCAAAGAAATATGTGCCCCGTTAAGATGAGATCTTAAAAAATAATTTAAAACATTGCGAATTACTATATTATAATCAGTTATTGATAATTGATACTAATACTATACGTATTGATTTATAATGAATTCAATATAAGAAACGTAAAATTTTTGTAAATTCCCCAGTGATTTTCTCTAAAAACAATTCAGGTGGCTTTTATGTCAGAATTTTCAAGATTTGAAATTTATATGTTGTTAAATCAAAACAAACCCTTGTGGTTGAGTTATATTGATCTTAGTGACGTAGACCTTCGAGGGGTGGACTTACGTGGAGCAACGTTGTTCCATGCAAATTTACGTGGTGTGGACCTGCGTGGTGCAATTTTAATTGAAACCTTCATGGGTGGCTGCGATTTAAGCGGGGCGAATTTGGTCGGTGTAGATTTGCGAAGAGCAAATCTGCGTGGAGCGAATTTGCGTGGTGCTGATCTTCGGGAAGCAAATCTAGCGGAAGCAGATATGGTTGAAGCTGATTTGTCGGAAACGAATTTAATTGCTGCAAATCTTGGCGGCGTTGATTTAACAAATGCGAATCTTACCAATGCTGATCTAACAGGGACAAATGCTCCGGATCATCGTGTTTTAAAAGCGAAATCTTTATCTGGAACAATCATGCCGGATGGAATGGTTCACGATTAAATAAGCATTCATCCGTGAAATATTTTCAATATCTTATCGATTCTTGAATTAATGTGCATTTTTGACATTTTTTCAATGTACTTTGTCAACTGAATTTTGTCTGCTGCATACCTATAATAGGTATTGTTGAATAAAAAAAATAAAAAAGGAATGAAGACATGATAAAACATAATTTTAATGCTGGTCCTTCAATTTTGCCTCGAGAAGCAATTGAAAAATCTGCAGAAGCAATCCTTGATTTTAATGGTATAGGCCTTTCAATTCTTGAAATTTCTCATCGCAGTAAAGAATTTGATGCAGTTAATATTGAAGCCATGGCGATGTTCAAAGAAATATTGGATATTCCGGATGGTTATAAGGTTCTATTCCTTGGTGGTGGTGCTAGCTCACAATTTTTTACAGTTCCTTACAATCTTTTGCAGAAAAAAGCTGCTTATTTAGTAACAGGATCATGGGCAAAGAAAGCTTCTAAAGAAGCAAAATTCTTTGGAGAAGTTCAGGTCGTTGCTTCGGCAGAAGATAAAAACTTTACTTATGTGCCAAAAAATTATGTCATTCCAACAGATGCTGATTATTTCCATATAACAACCAATAACACAATATTTGGAACTGAAATTAAGTATGACATTGATTCTCCAGTGACATTGGTTGCTGATATGTCATCGGATATTTTCAGCCGGCCTGTAGATATCTCCAAATATGGTTTGATCTATGGTGGTGCACAAAAAAATCTTGCACCTGCCGGTTTGACCTTTGTCATTGTTAAAGAAGATATCTTAGGAAAAGTTGATCGCCCTCTACCAACGATGGTTGATTATCGAACTCACATTAAAAACGATTCAATGTTCAATACACCACCGGTCTTTGCAATCTATACTGCCCTACAAACCCTCAAGTGGCTCAAGAACCTGGGTGGAGTGGCAGCTATTCAGAAAACAAATATTGAAAAAGCGAAATATCTTTATGATGCAATTGATGAGAGCAAGTTATTTGTTGCAGCCGTTCCTTTGGAAGAAGATCGTTCATTGATGAATGTTTGTTTTGTTATGAAAGATGAATACAAAGAATTGGAAAAAGACTTTCAAACTTTTTCTTCAGAAAGAGGAATGGTTGGAATCAAAGGGCATCGTGATGTAGGTGGTTTCAGAGCTTCATTGTATAACGCACTTCCATTTGCGAGTGTCAAAGCTTTAGTTGCCTGTATGCAGGATTTTGAAGCAAAGTATTAAGATCGGAAGGAAAAAATGAAAAAAGTTCTACTGGCTACTGACAAACCATTTGCAAAACAGGCAGTATCACAAATAAAAATGATTGCCGATCAGGCAGGATACGAACTCGTTTTATTGGAAAAATACACTGCGAAATCAGATTTATTAACCGCAGTTGAATATGTTGATGCCATGATTATACGCAGCGACATTGTGGATGCTGAAGTTTTAGATGCAGCCAAAAATCTCAAAGTAGTAGTCCGTGCTGGTGCCGGTTACGATAATATCGATCTGGAATCAGCTACTTCACATCATGTTATTGCGATGAACACACCCGGTCAAAATTCCAATGCTGTCGCAGAACTTGTTTTTGGCATGATGATTTACCAGGCAAGAGGTCAATTTAGCGGTAAATCCGGATCTGAACTGCTTGGGAAGAAACTTGGATTACATGCTTATGGAAATGTGGGAAAACGCGTTGCAGCTATAGCAAAAGGTTTTGGTATGGAAGTATTTGCTTTTGATCCATATATTCCAAGCGAAGCTATTGAAGCTGATGGTGTCACATGCGTTGCTACTGTCGAAGAGTTATACGCCTCCTGTAATTACGTTTCACTCCATATCCCTGCAACTGCTGAGACGAAAAATTCCATTAATTTTGATTTACTCTCCAAAATGCAAGCCCCGGCAACTTTAATCAATACCGCCAGAAAAGAAGTTATTAATGAAGCAGATTTGCTGAAGTTCTTTGAAGCCAGACCTGATTTTTCTTACATTTCGGATGTTGAACCGGGATGTGCTGCGGAAATTAAAGAAAAATTCGCCGGGCGATATTTCTTCACTCCAAAGAAAATGGGTGCCCAAACGGAAGAAGCGAATGTCAATGCCGGTCTGGCAGCCATTCGTCAAATCGTAGATTTCTTTGAAAAGGGAGATAAACGATTTCAGGTCAATAAGTAA
>CAZPIM010000025.1:33464-35188 GCA_964586385.1 uncultured Anaerolineaceae bacterium | reverse complement strand
TCATTTATTGGCCAAAGATTAAAAAAACGCCGAAATGAGCTAAACCTGACTTTAAGAGGTTTAGCCAGTTCCACACAACTTACTGCAGCATTTTTAAGCCAGATTGAACGTGGCACATCCAATCCTTCGTTGAATTCCCTTCGCCGCATATCAGACGCCTTAAATGTTCCTATGTTATATTTTTTATCAGAAAGTCAAAACCTTTCACCAGTCGTTAAATTATCTGAACGCTCTCACATTGATTTGGAAGATTCAAATGTCTCTTACGAAATGTTAACGCCGGATCTTTCTGGTAGTTTTGTTTCTGTCATGGGCACACTGAAACCCGGTAAAGACAACATTGTGCGGGCATTAAGTAGTGAAACAGAAGAAATGATTCATATTCTATCAGGTGTCTTATGTGTCGGATTGGGAGATCAGGATTACATTCTGAATAAAGGTGATTCCATCACGTTTAAGGGTAAAGACTTAACAAAAATGGTTTGTGGTTCTGATAAGGAAGTACGTTGGATATCTGTAATTACACCTCCGGTTTTTTAATAAGAGAGATAAATGAAAAAACAAATTGATTGGAATTCAATAGCTGCACCGTTAGATGTTCGAAATATTTATGTCCCCCGTCATTTTATCCGCACATGGCTCAATTATCACAAATCGGATCTTGGAATCGTTTTTCATTGCGCGTTAGCCAATGGCGATTTGATTGATTATTTTGTGGATGTTATAGAAGCCGATGTGATTCGGTTTCGAATGAATCCATTAGGACTAAAAGAATTCCCTTCAGATATTTTAGTGAAGACAACTTTTCCTCCATATAAGTTTGCTTTGATTGAATCTGAAGAACTTGTTACACTGGTGACTGACAGGCTGCGGGTTGAATTTCCCCGCGCCTGGCAGATAACCGCATTTGATGATCCGCGACCTGGAAAAGGCAAAGTCTTCTTCAGCGAAAGAACTGATGACAGAGCCTATGGTCCGGGGTATGAAGTTCCTCCCAGTGGTTTTGACTGCAACGAAAACCAGGATTTTTGTATTCGGGAAAGTATTTCCGTACGACCTGGTGAATCATTTTATGGATTGGGAGAGAAATTTACTTCGCTGGATAAGTGGAACCAGGAAATTGCATTATGGGCTGTGGATAGCGGGAATGTCAGCAGTTACCGATCGTATAAAAACGTTCCCTTCTTAATTTCGAGTTCCGGATACGGGCTTTTCATCAACTCTTCGTACCCGATGGTTTTTCGCATGGGATCCGAATCATCGGTAACCTATTCAATCCACATTGATGATTCGCAACTGGACATGTTCCTTTTTTATGGACCATCTTATAAACAAATCCTAAAAAGATATGCAGAATTGACTGGTTTCTCTCCTGTTCCTCCAAAATGGTCCTTTGGGTTCTGGATTTCAAGAGCGGGGTATCGATCGCGAAGTGAAGTGGAGCACGTCATCAATGAAATGCGCCGGCGTGGATTCCCGTGTGATGTTCTGCATTTAGATCCCTGGTGGATGGGTGAAGGACCCTGGTGCAGCTACGTGTGGGATCAATCCAATTTCCCCAACCCAAAAGAAATGATGCAATGGATGCGGGAACAGGGAATACGAACCTGCTTATGGATCCACCCTTATGTCCCAAAAGGTTCTCCCTTATACCTTGAAGGAGAAGCGAAAGGTGTTTTTGTTAAAAAAAGCAATGGCCAGGTAAGCCCGACCATTGAAGCATT
>CAZPIM010000025.1:16133-33364 GCA_964586385.1 uncultured Anaerolineaceae bacterium | reverse complement strand
TTTTGCAGTCATGATGTGGGGGGATTTGATTATTCCCCGCATTTCTTTGATGATACTTACGATGTTGATTTTAAAGAATCTTATAATGACTCCATCAAGTATTCGTTCCCAAAAGATTCTGAAGTCTACGTTCGCTGGTTGCAAGTAGGAGTCTTTTCTTCCCATCTGCGTGCACATGGAAAACAAGCCCGCGAACCCTGGACGTATGGCGATGAAGTGGAACACATATCACTAAAGTACCTAAAACTGCGCTATCGATTGATCCCGTACATCTACAGTCAGGCAGTAAATTGCACTCAAAACGGGTTGCCGATGGTAAGACCGATGTTATTGGAATTCCAGGATGATCGCAACACACAGAAACTGGATCTGCAATATATGTTTGGTGAAAGTTTTCTGGTTGCCCCGGTCTTAACACGTGATCATCAGGTTGATGTTTATTTGCCCCAGGGTGTTTGGGTGGATTATTGGACAAAGCAGCGCGTTGAAGGGGGACAATGGCTCAAGGTCGTAGCACCGTTGGAATGCTTACCACTTTGGGTTCGGGGTGGATCCATTATTCCTTATGGACCTGATAAAGATTTTGTGGAACAAAAATCAGAGAATGAATTAACACTTGAAATTTATGCACCACATGAAGCGGGTCAAACTACGATTTATGATGAAGACATCGTGGAAACGATGGTTTCATACCAACGATTGAACGCAGAATTAATTCTCAAAATTGACAAGTTTTCTGGGATTGGACGTGTACGATTGTTTGATGTAAACATTGAAACTGCGCAACAGGAAAATAAAAACTTAGTTTTAGGAACCTGTGAAAATGGCTTCGAGGTCAATTTTTACGCAGATCAAGCGACCACCATAAAATTTTGTTTGAAGCGGAGTGAAAATGGCTGAGTTCGACCTGGTGATTAAAGGTGGGCTAATCGTGTCTGATGATCAGGTCATCCAGGCGGATCTTGCGATAAATGGTGAGTATATTGCTGCATTGGGAAATGATCTTGTTGGTAAAGACACAATTGATGCAACCGGCATTCTGGTTTTACCGGGAGGCGTTGACCCGCATGTTCATTTACAAATGCCAACCCCAACCACTGTCACCAGCGATGATTGGAGTACCGGTTCCTTCGCCGCAGCTTGTGGTGGAACCACCACCGTAATTGATTTTGTCGAGCCTCTCGCTGGCCAGTCCATGCTGGAAGCGCTAGATCTGCGAAAAATGGAAGCAGATGGAAACACGATCATTGATTATGCTCTGCACATGACAATTGCGGATGTTTCTGATGAAACTTTATCCCAAATACCGGAAATGATTGCAGCAGGAGTTTCTTCATTTAAAAGTTACACCACATACACTGGTTTGAAATTAACCTATGACCAGCTTGCCATCGCTATGAAAGCCATCGCTTCTGCAGGCGGTTTGTGCATGATCCATGCAGAAGATGATTCCATCATCCGGGATGCCACCAAAAAGTTGGTGGATGAAGGTAAAATCACACCGCAATGG
This sequence comes from uncultured Anaerolineaceae bacterium, assembly GCA_964586385.1. Lineage (GTDB taxonomy): Bacteria > Chloroflexota > Anaerolineae > Anaerolineales > Anaerolineaceae > UBA6170. The sequence goes on along the minus strand of CAZPIM010000025.1, from coordinate 31,854 downwards.
TTCCCTCTCAGCCGGCCGCCTCAGGCGGAACTGCAGGCAGTGGAGCGCTGCATCGAAATGGCAAAGAGCACAAATGCAAATTTATATGTGGTCCATTTATCAACATCACAAGCAATTGATGCGATCTTCGAAGCCAGAAATGAACATGTTTCTGTAATGGGAGAGACATGTCCACAATATTTATTTCTGGACCAGACACAAATGCAGGAAGCTGATGCCATCACTGCAGCCGGTCTAGTATGTTCCCCACCTTTACGGCTTCCTGCTGAAAAACAATTAATCTGGAATGCGATTCAAGCTGGGAAGATTCAAAGTATTGGAAGCGACCATTGTTCTTTTCGCCTGATCCCCTTAAAAGAAAAAGGTTTGCAGGATTTTCGTAAAGTACCGGGCGGGTTGCCGGGTATTGAATTGCGCTATCCCTTGTTGTATAGCCAGGGAGTTTTGGAAAATAAATTGTCACTGCAGGATTGGGTTAATATTTGCAGTACCCAGCCTGCAAAAATTTTTGGTTTATATCCACAAAAAGGATCCTTGCAAATTGGTTCCGATGCTGATATTGTGCTTTTTGATCCCAAAAAGAAGTTCAACGTCAGCCAAAACTCAATGCATGAAAATGTAGACTATTCCCCTTACAATGGGATGAAACTTTCAGGGTATCCTGAAACAATCCTTGTTAAGGGAAAAATAATCATTAAAGATGGAAAATTGACAACGCAGCAGCATCGTGGCAGATTTCTTCAATGCGGTCTACCAAATTTCATGTAATTAAGTGGATAAACATAATTATTCAAATAAAAAGTAAATCTAAGGACAAACATTAAGATGGAAACAAAAGGAACATTAATCTTCCCAAAATGGTTAGTAACAACCCCACTGGAAGCGCCAAAACAAGGGTTTGGAATTCGGGTTTTGGAAGATAAAATTGATTCAATTGCCACCAAAGAAGAACTTTTAAAGAATTTTCCTGGGGATACGATCATTGAAAAACCCAATCAGGTTTTATTACCCGGATTTGTGGATGCGCATACCCATTTGTATGGTGTTCTGGCGCATGGTATTCCATTAACGAAATCGCCATCCGGATTTATGCCATTTCTTGAAGATTTCTGGTGGCCATTGGTGGAAAACCAGCTGGATTCTGCCATGATTAATGCAGCCACGGATTGGAATTGCTCACAAATGCTGCGATCCGGGATCACATCTTTTTATGATTGCACCGAAGCTCCTTATGCTTTACCCGGCGTTTTACTCAAACAGTCTGAAGTGGTTGAAAAATGGGGCATCCGGGGAATTTTGTCTTTTGAAGCCACTGAGCGCGTCAGTAAAGAAAATGGAGAGTTAGGTCTGGCAGAAAATGTTGCGATGATCGAAAAGGGAAACTCAAGCACCAGTTTAGTAAAAGGATTGATGTGTTTCCACACAACTTTCACCTGTTCGGAATTATTTATCAAAAATGCTTTTGAGCTGGCCGGAAAATATAATGTACTGACGCATATGCATTGCTCTGAAGGGCATTATGAGCCGCAAGCAATGTTAGCTCGTAATGGCCTGCGCCCAATAGATTACTACGATCATATCGGGGTATTAAGTGAAAATATGCTTGTTTCGCAGTGTGTCCAGATCGACCAGAATGAGATCAATTTGCTGGCTTCCCGCCGCGCAAAAATGACCCACATGCCATTATCCAATTGTGAAGTTGGTGGTGGGATTGCTCCGCTGCCGGAATTAGTTGAAGCGGGGGTTACCGTTGGGTTGGGTTCCGATGGATACATCACTGATTTCTTTGAGGTAATGCGTGGAGCGTTTTTAATCCATAAAGCTTCGCACTGCGATCCAAGAGTTATGCCGGCAAATCTTGTTTGGCATCTAGCTACAAAAGGTGGTGCTGACGCTTTGGGGTATGAAAAAGTAGGCTGCATTAAAGAAGGCTGGCAAGCGGATTTGATGTTGGTACATCCTAAATTGCCAACACCAATTTCAGAACATAATTTATACGACCAATTATTGTTGTATTGCAATGCAAATGATGTGGATACCGTCATGGTTGCAGGAAAAGTTCGAAAGATGGATGGTCAGGTTTTGAATACCAACCTGGATAAAATCCGTGAAACTGTTCAAATTGAAGCTGACAGGTTGTGGAAAAAAACAGCCTGATTTTGGAAATAAAGTAGAGGAAAGATATGCTGACAGGTCCTGAAGTATCGAAATATAAAACGATGTATGAGCCAGATTTCCTGGCGGAGTTGTTTAGAAGAATGACTTTAATTCGTGAATTCGAATTGAGAGCGATAGAAGAGAGACGTGGGGGCTTGATACCCGGTTTTATTCATTCATGTGTTGGTCAGGAAGCCACTGCAGTAGGCGTGTGTTTAGCGCTAACGTCTGAGGATGTGATTACCAGTACACACCGAGGACATGGCCACCTCATAGCAAAAGGTGGAGATCCAAAATATATGATGGCGGAACTGGCCGCTCGTAGTCCAGGTTACTGCAACGGTCGTGGAGGTTCATTACACATTGCCGATTTCACATTGGGTATTTTAGGCGCAAATGGTATTGTGGGTGGTGGCATACCCATGGCAACCGGTGCAGCACTTGGTTTTCAAATGAGAAAAGAGAAACGCGTGGCAGTTGCCTTTTTTGGTGATGGGGCTACAAATGAAGGCTCTTTCCATGAAGCCGCAAACCAGGCTGGCGTTTGGAAACTACCGGTTATTTTCTTCTGTGAAAATAATCTCTATGGAGAAGGTACAGCCATGCATCGTTGTACCCCGATCGAGGATTTGGCTATTCGGGCGCAAGGTTATGGATTTCCCGGTGTGATCGTGGATGGAAATGATGTTTTGGCGGTTTATGAAGCAGTAAAAGTTGCAATTGAACGTGCCAATAATGGTGAAGGACCAACCTTTATCGAGGCGAAAACTTACCGACATAGAGGGCATTATGAAGGCGACCCCCAGGTTTACAGAACCCAGGAAGAAATTCAAAGCTGGCAGAAAAAAGATCCGATCATTGGTTTCAGAAATAAATTGATCGAAACAGGACTGTTTGATGATGGGGATCTGGAAGAAATTCAGGGATCCGTAATCACACAATTAGATGAAGCTGTTGCTTTTGCAGTGCATGCAGAAAAACCTGCAACAGAGGATGCGCTTGCTGGCGTCTACGCCGACACACATAATGGCTTGGTATTTTAGAAGAGACAGGGTTAACAATGAGACAATTAACGTATTCAGAAGCAATTCGTGAAGCAATGGTAGAAGAAATGCGCAGGGACCAATCTGTGTTCCTGATGGGTGAAGATGTTGGCGTTTTCAATGGTGTCTGGGGTGTTTCCCATGACATGTTGGCAGAATTTGGTCCTGAAAGAATTCGGGACACTGCAATTTCCGAAATGAATATTATTGGCAGTGGTTTAGGTGCAGCACTGGTTGGTATGCGACCGATTGTAGAAATCATGTTTGGTGATTTCCTGATGTGTGCGGGTGATCAAATAACAAACCAGGTGGCTAAGGCAAGGTTTATGAGTGGCGGTAAAGCCAATGTGCCTTTAACAATCAGGATTACCACAGGTGCTCCAGGTTCTTCCGCAGCACAACACTCGCAAAGCCCGGAATCCTGGTTCATGAATATTCCCGGATTAAAAATTGTTACACCAGCGACACCAGCTGATGCAAAGGGATTATTAAAAACTGCGTTACGTGGCGAAGATCCGGTTTTATTTTTTGAACACAAAATGTTATATGCCGTTTCTGGACCCGTACCGGAAGATGTTGATTTCACCGTGCCATTCGGAAAAGCGTCCATCGTTCGACCCGGAAAAGATATCACACTGGTAGGAATCGGCATTATGGTGCAAAAATCATTGGAAGCAGCAGAAAAGCTGGCTGCTATGGGGATTGACGCAGAAGTTGTTGACCCGCGCACCCTCGTTCCACTGGATAAAGATACAATCATTCAGTCTGTTGCGAAAACTGGTCGTGTGGTTATTTCACATGAAGCCCATCGCCGCAGCGGACCCGGAGCAGAGATTTCTGCAGTTATTGCCGAAGAGGCGATTGAGTATCTGGATGGTCCGATCATTCGAATTGGGGCAAAAAATGTTCCTTTACCTTACAGTCCCGAATTGGAAAATCATGTACTTCCAGGAACAGATGATATTGTAGATGCAGCAAAACGATTATGTGGAAAATAAGTCTATGAATAATTCCGAATCAACCAGTGCTTATCAAGTTGTTATGCCCCGTCTGGGTTTGACCATGCGGGAAGGTAAGATTCTTGAGTGGTATAAAAAAGATGGTGATCCTGTTGTAAAAGGTGAGCCTTTGTTTTCCATCGAAAATGAAAAGGCTTCCCTGGATATTGAATCACCTGCAAGTGGCATATTGAAAATCCAGGTGCCGGTAAATGTTTCCGTGCCCATTCTTTCACCGGTGGCTTTACTCTTTGGTTCAGGTCAAGCAAGCGGGCATCATGCAATCCTAGACGTAACAGCGACCCGGGAAGAAAAGAGCAAAACACCCGATATTCTGGCAAATGAAACCGTTGTCGCCCAAAGTGTAGAGATTTCCACTGTCAGGGCAACACCTAAAGCGCGTGCACTTGCCAGGAGAGAAGGCGTTGATCTCAGTAACCTGATTGGGACTGGCGTTCGAGGGATGGTTGTTACCACAGACATAGTTCAGAAAATCAAAGCAGTCGGTGATGTGCGCGCAACACCATTGGCAAAATTAAAAGCTGCGGATGCAGGCATTGATTTACATGGAAGAACTGGAAGCGGTCCTCGTGGTATGGTGCGTTGCAAAGATTTGGCACAATTTGCTACTGAATCTGAAGCAGCAAATATTCCTTGCGTAAAACCATTGAGCGAACTGCGCACGATCATATCAAGTCGACTTGGTCAAAGTTGGCTGGAGCGACCACAGGTGACTCTTACAACCGAAGCTGATGCGACTTTATTCATGGAGGCACGCAAGCAACTCAATCTCGAACTTGGGAAAAAGAATGTCAAGATTTCTTTAAATTCGCTTTTTATTAAAATTGCAGCACAGGCGATTGCGGAATTTCCCTATATCAACGTCAGCCTGATCCCGGAAGGTCTGCTTCAACATCAGGATATTAATATCGGCCTGGCTGTCGATACGGATCGTGGTTTGTTAGTTCCTGTTTTGCGATATGCGAATACCAAAACATTTGAATCGATCCAATTGGAACTGAATGGTCTGGTGGATCGCACCCTCTCCGGAAAGAATCTGAAAGACGAGTTAAGCGGTGGTACCTTCACGATAACCAATCTGGGTACTTATGATATTGATGCTTTCACGCCAATCATTAATCCACCTGAGTGTGCAATTTTAGGGATTGGTCGAATCCATCAAAAGCCGGTAGGTTTTGAAAACCAGATTGTCTTGCGACAAATGGTTTCATTAAGCCTTTCATTTGATCATCGCCTGATAGATGGTGCGCCGGCAGCGAAGTTCTTACAGAGAATAAAACAATTTATTGAACAACCATTTTTATGGTCGCTTTGGAAGAATGAATAGGACAGAGGAAAATAAATGGATTTGAAAAATCGGTGTGCTTTAGTAACTGGTGGTGCTCATCGTGTTGGCAAAGCAATTGCGCTGCAATTGGCAAAAATGGGTGCCGAGACTATTGTTTTTACATATAATTCTTCAGAGGAAGCCGCCAGGAATACGGAACGGGAATTAAAAGAGATTTGCCCACAAGTATTAGCTCTGCGTTGTGACCAGGGCAATACAGATCAAATCCGAAAAACAATTCAGTTAATCGAAGAAAAATATGGCCGTCTTGATGTTTTAGTAAACAGTGCCTCCGTGTTTTTCTCTGCGAAATTTGATACCGTTTCTGAAGACGCCTGGAATACCGTGATGAATGTGAATGCCCGTGGACCATTCTTTTTTATGCAATATGCAGCGCCACTAATGAAAGCAAACGGTGGCGGTTGTATCATCAATATCATCGACGAATCGGTAAAAAAACCAGCTTTATCCTGGATACATCATGGTGCTTCAAAATCTGCATTGTGGAATGTGACCAAGTCCGGGGCAATAGCTCTAGCACCAGATATTCGTGTCAATGCAATTTTGCCAGGTGCTGTTTTAAAACCACCGGATTGGACGGATGAGCGCTGGGAAAAAAATATGGACACAATTCCCTTAAAGAAAATGGGATCAACAGAAGACGTTTGTAAAGCCGTGGCATTTTTAGTCGAATCGGATTTTGTAACCGGACAGGCGATTGTTGTTGATGGAGGAACGACTGTTTTATGACCAGAAAATTATTAATCTCGAAATGTTGGTGAGGTGAAATGAAAATAAAAGATTCCATTATCCTAATTACAGGAGCGGCAACACGTGTTGGACGCGAAGTCGCATTGTTTTTTGCTGAGAAGGGTGCGCATATCTCATTCAGTTATTATCTGGACGATGAACCCTGGCAGGAAACAAAACAGGAAATCGAAGCCTTTGGTGTGAAATGTAAAGCCACAAAAGTCGAAATCCGTCAGAAATCACAAATTGAAGAGTTGGTAAGCGATACAGTCAATGAATTCGGCAGGATCGATATTTTATTCAATAATGCTTCTGTGTGGCTAAAAACACCATTCTTAAAAATCAGTGAATCAGAATGGGATCTTTCCCTTGATGTCAATTTAAAAGGCCCCTTTTTGTGTGCCCAGGCAGTTGCACCAATTATGTTGCAACAAGGTAGCGGTGTTATTATCAATATTACAGATCTTTCTGCTTTTCAGGTTTGGCCAGGTTATGCTCATCACGCTGCCAGCAAGGCTGGACTAGTTGCACTCACCAAAACACTTGCCTACGAATTAGCTCCCCAGATTCGTGTGAATGCAATTGCTCCGGGAACGGTTTTATTGCCACCTAACCCTGCTCCGGAAAAAGTTCAATGGGCAGTGGAAAAATCAGTATTAAAAAGAGTAGGGTCTCCAACAGATGTGGCGCAAGTTGCCCAATTATTGATTGAAAATGATTTCATTACTGGCGCTGTCTATCATGTGGATGGCGGGAGGAGTTTGGTCTAAGATGGCTATAAATGAATATTTAAAAGTTAACACGGTTCAGGATGTTGTGCAATTGATATCTGATTCATCGAAAACCTCACAAATCATATCAGGTGGTGTTGGTATTGCACTGCAGAGAAAAGACGGATTTTTGAATTGTGATCAATTGATTGACATTTCACGCATTGAGGAATTGAAAACCGTCGCGAAAGTAAATATCAACGGAAGATCCTATTTGCAATTAGGTGCTGCATTAAGTCTGTATCAGGCGGCTTGCAATGAATTTGTAAAAAGTGATTTCCCTTTATTGGAAAAAGTTTTGTTGGAATGTTGTGATCCAGCCAGACGCAATGCATATACACTTGGTGGCAGATTAGCTACAAAGATCCCAGTGGGTATGTTACTGCCTACCTTATGTGCACTGGATGCAACCGTAGTGGTGATTGACCATGGAAACATGAAAAAAGTTTCTGTTTTAAATTGGCTAATTTCAGAAGAATTTGAAGAACCTTTTCTTATCACTGCAATCTTAATTCCGATTGGACAGAAAATTGCTTATTCTTTACTGGATGTGAAACGGAGAAATTATCCGGGTGAAATCGTGGTTGGTGTTTTAGTCACATCCAATGATACTCAATCCAGTCAGGCTGATAATATTAAGATTTTCGGTTCGGTTGATAAATATGGCGTCGTAAATTTAGTGAATGTCGCTGATTATCTGAATGGAAAAAGTCTTTCATCTAAGTTGATTCTCCAGGCTGAAGAATTAACAAATCAGCAATTAAGAAGTATTTGGGGAGATGATGAGGATGCTTTGTACAGAAAACGCGTACTATCAACACTTATCTCACGTTGTCTTAACCAAATGTACTTATAGGTAGGAAAGGATCAAATATGCGCATTCAATTTCAATTAAATGGAAAAACAGTCGAACCTGAGATAAGACCGGATCAAACTTTATTGAGTCTTTTACGGGACACATTAGGGATGATTGGTGTAAAAGAAGGTTGTTCCATTGGAGAATGTGGAACATGTTCAGTATTGGTGAATGATGAATTAAGAAAATCCTGTATCATGTTAGCCGCACAGGTAAATGGGTGCAAAGTAGTAACGATAGAAGGCATTGCATTGGAGGACGGTTCACCCAATGATCTTCAACAGGCTTTCATCGATCATGGATCAATTCAATGTGGATTTTGTACACCGGGGATGGTTATTGCAAGTGAAGCATTGTTAATCCATAATCCTTCACCAACACGCGACCAAATTCGTGATGCTATTGCTGGAAACTTGTGTCGTTGCACTGGTTATCAGCAAATTATTGGTGCAATTGAAGAAACAGCTAAGCATCGCCAGGCAGTAGTGGAGGAAAAATGACCACTGAATTCAAATACCTGAATAAACCCGCAGAACGTGTCGATGGAAGAGATAAAGTACTGGGAAAAGCAAAATTCATTGGAGATTTCAATTTAGCAGGCATGCTTTATACAGCAGTTTTACGCAGTCCTTTACCTCATGCCAATATTGTTCATCTGGATGTCTCTCCAGCACTGGAAATTCCCGGAGTGAAAGCAGTCATCACAGCTGAAGATTTTGTAAATAACGGTAACTTTGGTTGGCCGGTTAAAGATGCCTATGTGCTAGCCTGGAAGAAGGTTCGCCAGGTTGGTGATCCAATGGTTGCCATTGCCGCAGAAAGTGAAGCAGCTGCCAAAGCTGCGATCAAGGTGATCAAATTTAAGTTAGAGGAACTTCCAGTTGTAGCCGATATGCGCCATGCATTGGATGAGTTTGCACCATTGGTTCCATTAGAAGCTCCTTTAGGTCGTGGAAACCTGGTCAATACACATCTGGTTCGATTTGGTGAGCCGGATCCTATTTTAGAAAAATGCGAACACATTTTTGAAAACACGTATGATTTTGCCCATCAGGAACATGCTTATTTAGAGACGGAAGGGTGCTTCGCAATTCCAGGTCCGGATGGTAGTCTGACTATATACAGTAATGATCAAAGTCCATTTATCAATCGCGATAACCTGATTATGCTTTTAGGTCTTTCTGCGGAAAATGTTCGAGTGATTCAACCAGCAGTCGGTGGATCATTTGGCGGTAAAGATGATATCAATTATCAAAATGCTGCCATTGTTGGACTTTTGGCACTCAAAACAAAAAAGCCGGTTCGATTAGTCATTTCCAGGGAAGAATCAATGATTGCTTCGTATAAGCGTGAAGCGATGCAAATAAAAATAAAATTGGGAGCAGATAAGCATGGTTATTTACAAGCTGCGAAAGCGAATATTCTCGCAGATAGTGGTGCTTATGCTTCCATGACTCCTTTGGCATCCTGGCGGGCAACGATGCATGCTGCTGGTGCGTATAGGTATAAAGCTGTGCATGTCGACACACAGTCCGTTTATACCAATAATAGTTATTCCGGAGCATTTCGAGGATTTGGAAACACGGAAGCAGCCGCAGCTATCGAACAGGCAATTGATGAATTTGCAATTGAGCTGGGTGAAGATCCGATCGAATTTCGATTAAAAAATATTGTTCGCGAAAATGGCGATGTCGTGATGACAGGGAATAAACTTAATCAGGAGGTCGGCTTGCCTGAATGTATTCAATGGGTAAGAGAGCGTTCTGGTTGGGATAAGAAACGGGCAGAATATGCTAACCAGACTGGTGATATACGCAAAGGAATTGGGGTTGCCTGTTACATGCACGGCTCCAGTTTGGGGGGAGAAGGGGCCGATTTCGCAACAACAACGCTACGTGTAGAAGCTGATAATACAGTTTTTGTGACCAGTGGTCTAACAGATTATGGTCAGGGCAGCAGAACGGTATTTGCATTAGTCGCTGCTGAATCGTTAGGACTCAATTATGACCGTATTCGTATTTCCAACACGGATACTACTACCTCAGTTGATTCAGGGCCAACGGTTGCCTCCCGCAGCAGTATGTTGGGAGGAAATGCAACCAAAGTTGCCGGGCAAAAATTACTTCAGGTGCTCAATTTTGCTGCTGCAGATCTCTTAAAATGTCAGCCATCCCAAATCGTGCGGGACGGCGAGTCGTTTATTGGACCGGAAGAAGATCCGGTAAGTTTTGAGAAAGTGGTTCAACATGCACGTGATCTTAATTTGACCCTGTATGTGCAGGGGAAATGGTCAATGCCTCATTTTGAGTGGGATTTCGAAAAAGGACAGGGTACCCCGTATATCTGTTATACGTTTGGAGCACAAATTGCTGAAGTTGAAACAGATCTCATTACCGGACAAACAAAAGTAACTGGAATTTGGGCAGCACATGACGGTGGAACGGTCATTTTCAAGCAAGGTGCAGATGGCCAAATGTATGGCGGAATTGGTCAGGGACTTGGTTATGCCATGATGGAAGAAATGAAATATGACCAGGGTTATCCCACCAGCGAGAATTTTAACCAATATCTTTTGCCGACTTCTTTAGATATGCCGGAAATGGATATTCGATTTGTTCAGGTTCCGTTTGATACAGGTCCATATGGTGCAAAAAATATGGCTGAGCCGACCATGATCGCCATTGCGCCAGCGATCGCAAATGCTCTAAATCAGGCAACCGGTAAAAGGCATCGCATTATTCCCCTGACACTGGAAAGATTGGCAAATGGTATTGAACCGATGCGTCATGCACGTCCGGAAAAGATTCGAAAAGATTTGGGATTAATATAATTGCACAAAGGGTTTGATGTGAGCGAAAAGATGACTCAACCAAAAAATTTACTGATCTTGAATGCCAATGTATATCAACATGAAGGTTGGTTTTCTTCTGCTGATATTGAAATTGAATCTGGAGTCATTAAGTCGATCGCCTCTCACAATACACAGCAGATTGCGAATACCCCGGAAGCAAACATTGTTGATGCAAAAGGTATGGCTGTTATACCTGGCCTGGTTAATGGCCATACCCACTTTAGTCAAACATTTATGCGTGGTTTGGCGAATGGCCGTCCATTATTGCAATGGTTGCGGGAGTTAATCTGGCCTTTGCAGGCCGAAATCTCGGTGGAAGAAATGCAATTGGCTGCAATGCTTGGCCTGGCGGAAAATGTACGGTCTGGCGTTACAGAAGTTGTGGATCATCATAAAATTACGCGATCGATGGATCACACCCGTGCGGTAAAATCTGCTGCTGATGCAATAGGCATGCGCTGTGTGATTGCGCGTGCCTGGGTTAACAAAGGGAAAAACCCGGAAAATGATCAGGCCATACTGGACGAATTACGTTATTGGTATGAATCGAACCATGCAACCGATAAGGTGAAGTTTGCATCCGGTCCGCTCACACCCTGGCGGAGTTCTGCTGATCTACTACAAGCTACCCATCAATTATCCACAGACTTTCAAAGCTTCACCCACATCCATGTTTCAGAAACGATGGACGAAGTTAAAATGTCATTGGATGAATATGGTATGCGTCCGATTAAATGGTTGGACCAAATTGGCATTCTGGATAAAAATGCTCAAATCGTACATGCAGTTTGGCTTGATGAAGAAGAAATCGAATTGCTTGCTCATAGTGGAGCAACTGTTGTGCATTGCCCTGTCAGTAATGCCGTGCTCGGTTCAGGAATCGCACCAGTCAGAAAGTTATTAGATAAGAGAATTCCTGTCCGATTGGGCACAGACGGACCTGCCAGTAATGATACCCAGGATTGTTTTGAAAATATGAAAATGGCTTTGTGTCTGGCTCGTGCTAACACATTGGATGCGAATAATATTTCTTGCCGACAGGCAATAAAAATGGCAACTTCTAATCACGAATTATCACCCGGGAAAAATGCAGACCTTATTTTTGTCGATCTTGAAAATCTTCACACAGCCCCGGTCCAGGATTTAGATTCTGCTTTAGCTTTATGCACTAAAGGGGATGATGTAGATTCAGTTATGGTTGCTGGTGAATTTCTGATGCAAAATAAAAAAATGACCACTATCGACGAAGAAATTCTACTGAAAGAATGTAACCAGGCTATAAAATTGTTACGCAAAAGGGCAGGCATTGATTAATGAATAGCAAAGAACGTGCTTTAATTGCATTTGCACACAAAGAACCGGACCGTGTTCCGATTTTTGAATTGACCATTGATAACCCAACGGCGGAATATGTACTCGGCCGGCCAGCCCTTTGTGGTTTTGGTGGATTGGCAAGAGGGGTGAAACAAAACCAGGCTATCCTGGATGGCAAGTTTCATGAATATCACAAAACCCGTCTGATGGATCAAATTGAATTGTGGAAAAAATTGGAGATCGATGTTTTACCGGGCGTATATCCAATTCCAAAACAGCCAAACATACCTGAACACATCACAGAAAATCGCTGGAAATTCACCAGTCCGGATTCCGGATTTTGGGGAATTTATGAATATTCTCCTGATTCGGATGTATATGATCAGGTGACCTCTTCTCTAAAAGTTGACGGATTAGCTGCCCTCGAAGAATTGACCATCTTTCTGGAAAATCAAACATTTGATCCTGATTCACTCGACTTTTCATTGGTGGATGAGGTGATCGATCAATATGGGAATGAATTGATGCTTCTGGGAGAGGCGGATGTAGAAATCGGTTCTACATTTGATTGGGCGGAAACATTTTTAATGGCTCTGGTAGAAGCTCCCGATCTAATTCATCGATATCTGGATGCACGATTAAAGACAACGTTAAAGATTACAGAAATGCTATTGGTCCGAGGTATTCATGGCATTCATGGCGGATACGATTGGGCTGCCAACAAAGGTCCAATATTTTCTCCACGTCATTTTCGCCAGTTTGTTTTTCCACGTTTAAAACAAATAACTGACCTTTGTCACAGGTTTGGAGCCCCATTTATCAAACATACAGATGGAAACATCAATAGCTTGCTGCTAGATATGATCGACGCTGGCGTGGATGGTTTTCAAGCAATCGAACCAAGAGCAGGTATGAATATCGCTCAAATCAAAAAAGATTATGGAGACCGGCTGACTTTGATTGGAAATGTAGATTGTTCCACAGTTTTAGTAAATGGTCCGGAAGAAGCTGTAAGGGATGAAACTTTAAAAACAATCCAAACTGCTGCTCCCGGGGGTGGATTTCTACTATCGAGCAGTAATTCCATTCACCCGGGTGTGAAACCAGAATATTATTTGGCTATGTTGGACACAGCACGACAAGCCGGTCAATATCCGATTATGAAAAATGACGAGGGAAAATGAAGAAGATTCAGGATTTACGCTCTTATTTGGACGTTCTTTCCAAAAATGGCAAATTGACCAGAATTGATAAAGAAGTAAATCTGGTTCATGAATTAGCAGATGTCGCAGCGACACTTGCAAGACAAAGCGGTAAAGGTGCGTTGTTTAATAAATTTATCAATCAAGACCAACAATACGATTGGAAATTGTTCGCAAATGCGGTTGTCGATGCGACTACTGCCGCGTTGGCACTTAATTGTGATGTGCCACAAATCATCGATCGAATGACCCACGCGCTGGATTTAGGAAATGGAATTCAACCGGTTTTGACTAATGAGAAACCTGTCTGGATGGAAAATATTCTAACAGGCGATGAGATTGATTTACATCGCTTACCCATCCCGACACATGGTTTGCATGATGGCGGTCCATTTATAACCGGAGGTGTGGTGGTTACGAACGACCCAATTTCCGGGCGCGGAAACTTATCTTACAATCGGATGCAAGTGTTAGGAAAAAGTACTTTTGGTTTTAACGTCAATGAATGGCGGCACGTGATGCAGTTTTATAAAGTGCAGCAAGCCAAAGGCGAAGGGTTACAGGTTGCAGTTGTTATTGGAATCGACCCGGCTATCTCCATCGCTGGTGGTGCACGTTATGATGGAGACGAATTAGCCATCGCCGGTGCCATTCGGGGAGAGCCGGTTAAAGTGCATAAGGGTGTGACTGTTGACATTAATATTCCGGCAAATGCCGAGATTGTGATCGAAGGTTACTTACCTCCTCAAGTAAGACAAAAAGAAGGTCCTCTGGCAGAATTTCACGGCTATTATGGTGAATTATGGGAATCACCAATTTTTGAGGTGACTGCAATTTGTTTCCGGAATGATCCGATTTTTCAAACGATTGTGCCGGGTTGGGATGAACATATTTATATAGGCAATGTTCTACCGCGCGAACCACTTTTACTGAAGTTTGTGAAACATGTCAGTCAGAATGTGACCGGTCTCCATATTCCTCCATATGGTAATGGTTTTTCAGCTATCGTTCAAATCAAAAAATCCAACCCGGGAGAACCCTACAATGTTGCTATGGGTGCTTTTGCCGCCCATGTAAATATCAAACAGGTCATCGTGGTTGATCCGGATGTTAACATTCATGATCCGGCCGATGTATTGTGGGCAATTACCAATCGGGTTGACTGGTCTAGAGATTTCTTTTTAGTTCCTCATGCGCAGGGACATGAGATGGATCCTACAGCAGATATGCGTGGAGTTCATACAAAAATCGGTATCGATGCCACTTACAAACCGGACAGGCGAGATTACGGAGAACGAATTCGTTATCCGATGGTTGATCTTAACAAATATTAAAACAGATGAAAGGAGAAAGTATAGATGACGCAAAGAGTTGCTCTGTATCTACAAGATAAACACAATATTCGCTATGAACTGGAAATTGCGAAGTATGCTGAAGATCGTGGGTTTAGTGAGATTTGGCAAGCCGATACCCGTTTAGCGCGAGATTGTATTGTGATGATGAGTGCATTATTGACTGTCACCAAGAAAATGAGATTTGGATCCGGTGTTCTACCAATTTGGACCAGAAATCCAGCTGTCATTGCTGCTAGTTGGAGTACGATGTGGGAATTGGGGGGTAAATATGACAACCAAGGCCGTGTCATGCTTGGTCTGGGTGCCTGGTGGGAACCGATTGCAAGTCGCGTTGGGGTTGACCGAAGAACACCTTTGAAAGCGATGCGGGAAAATGTCGAGTCAATTCGTGAGCTGTTTACCATGCAGGAAGTTACATACAAGGGTGAATTTGTCAATCTTGATCGAGTCAAATTAGATGTAGCCTTTGGTGATACCAGCCCAAGAGATATACCAATCTATATTGGCGCAACAGGCGATAAAATGCTGGAAATGGCTGGTCAACTTTGTGATGGTGTGGTATTAAATTATGTTGTCTCTGTCGACTACATTAAAAAAGCTGTTGCTTTGGTTGAAAAAGGAGCCCAAAAAGCTGGGAAGACCTTGGCGGATGTAGACAGACCAGAATTATTGGTGTGTTGCCTTTCTGATAAAGACCCTGCAGCAGCTATGGCTGAAGGAAAGAAACTGGTTGCATATTATTTGGCAACAGAACCTCATATTATGAAAGCCTCCGGTGTAAGTGAAGAGTTGTTGGAAAAAGTGCAGGCAATCATGAGCTGGCCGGCGACAGAAGAGGATTACATCAAAGCTTCCAAAGTAATTCCGGATGACATTGTGCGCGAGTTGATGGCTGTTGGTACTTCGCAGGAATGCAGGAAAAAAGTGCGTGAATACGTAGATGCTGGCGTTACATGCCCAATCTTGTATCCAATGATGGATGATATTAAACCGGTTGTTGATGCCTTTGCGGATGGTTTCTAAATCTATGACAGAAAATATTGACAAAGAAATAATTGAAAAGATTAAAAAGTTAGC
>CAZPIM010000025.1:0-16033 GCA_964586385.1 uncultured Anaerolineaceae bacterium | reverse complement strand
GAGCCAGTCATCGAAGGCAATATTCTTTATGGGTTAGGCGCATCGGATTGCAAAGCAGGCGTTGCATCGATTGTTTATGGTGCAGCCATTCTGAAACAACTCAATCTTTTAAATGATGTTTCAGTGGTAGTGATGGGTGCGACACTCGAAGAGGATGCTGAAGGATTTGGGTTACGCTCATTGGTTGAACGGGATGGATTAAAACCGGATTGTGTTTTATTGGCCGAAGCAACCAATTTAACAATTCGCAGGGGTCATCGTGGCCGCTGTGAAGTTCATGTGCGTACCCAGGGAAAAGCAGTACATGCCAGTACACCGCACCTTGGTGAAAATGCAATATTAAAAATGGCTCCGGTCATTGAAGCTGTGGAAGGCATGAATGGGAGTCTGCCGTCGCATCCAGTTTTTGGAAATGGTACACAGGTGGTCACCTTAATCAATGGGCCGCATACCCCAAATTCTGTCCCGGATTGGTGTGAAATTGCCATTGATCGCCGTTTGGTTCCCGGGGAAACAAAAGAATCAATCGTAGAATCCATACAGGCTGCCGTAGAGTCTTATGGTGCCACTGCTGTCATCCCCATTCAACCGGTTCTGAGTCATACCGGGCTTCAATTAGATGGGCCAAGTTTCTATCCCGGATGGTTGATGGAAGAAAATGAGCCAATCATAACAATTGGTAAAATGACTTACCAGGCTTTGTGGGGAAAACCTCCCGTTGTGGACGTCTGGAAATTTAGCACAGATGGCACGTATTCAGCAGGTGTTGCGAAAATTCCTACCATGGGTTTCGGACCCCAGGAAGAACCTTATGTGCACACAGCACAAGATCAAGTCAACCTGGATAAGCTGGTTGATGCGGCAATGTTTTATGCGCTTTATCCGATCATCTATGAACAGATGACCGGTGCGAACACAATTAATTAAACCAAAAAAAATCAAAAGGAGAAATTTAGAAAATGCAAACTCGTTTATTTGGAAAAGATTTTATTACCACAGAAGATTGGACAGTTGATGAACTGACTTCTATGATGGATTTGGCAGGCGATCTCAAGCGTCGTTTCGCTATTGGTGAACAACATGATCATATCCTCCGAAGCAAGACTTTGTTCATGATGTTCTTTGAAGAATCTACCCGAACCCGTAATTCTTTCGAATCCGGGATTACCCAGTTAGGTGGTCATGGTATTTACCTTACTCCCAGTGCTACTCAGGTTGGGCATGGCGAGAATGCGCGTGACACCGTAGGTGTCTTGCAACGCTATGGTCATGGAATTTCCGTTCGTGATTGCCGCACCGGCATCGGTCAGGCTTACCAATATGAACTGGCACGCGAAGGTGATATTCCAGTAATCTCCATGCAGGATGATGTAGATCATCCCTGCCAGGCGATGGCGGATTTGATGACCATCCGGGAAAAATTTGGCAACGATTTACGTGGAAGAAAATTTGTGATTTCCTGGACCTATGCTCCAAAATATGTCCGCCCTCTCTCTGTTCCCCAGGCGTTGGTCATGTTGATGACCCGTTTTGGAATGGATGTTACCCTGGCACACCCCAAAGGTTTCGAATTAATGCCAAAATGCCTCGCATCTGCAGAACAACATGCCAAAGAGAATGGCACAAAATTTGAAGTTGTAGATGACATGGATGAAGCATTTAAAGATGGCGATATTATCTATGCAAAAAGCTGGGGTCCAATTATGGAAACTGAAGAACCAGTGGCTGTACAGGCGATGTGTGACCAACATAAAGACTGGATATGCGATGATCGACGCATGGAACTATCAAAACCAAAATCGATTTATATGCATTGTATGCCAATCGATCGTGGTTATGAAGCGACCAATAGTGTAGTCGATGGACCACATTCTGTTATTTATGATGAGGCAGAAAATCGTCTTCATGTTCAAAAAGCACTCATGGCTTTAACAATGGGTGGCAAGCTTTAAGAATGATGGGGAGAGATGCAAAAAAACATCTCTCCCTCTTTTCTGCCATTTATTACCTGAGTTTTTCGTTAATTCATTAAGATATTCAATTAGGCATTATTAATATTTTTATTCGACAAACCATGAACAAGTTAAATTTTGCATCACTCATCATAGACAAACCACTCTTAAACCAGAAAAGTACCTTTCAGATTCCTGCAGGTGAACACATAAAACCTTTTTTATCCAATCTGGAAATTAATCCTGGATTTTCTTTTATTATTTTAGTAAATGGTGTTGTTAATGATGGAAATTATTTGGTCCAGGCAGGGGATGTAATCCATTGTTTGCCACAAATCACCGGAGGATGAAAATGAAAGAAATAAAAATGAATATACCCATGCAGCAAGCTTTCCTTGACGGTAAAACTGCTTATACAGGAAAAATATTAAGAGTTAATCTTTCAACTTCCGAAATTTCGGCAGACGAACATCCGGATTCCTTTTACCGGAAATGGATTGGTGGCAGGGGAGTCATTTTATATTATTTGATGAAAGAGACCCTACCAAAAATAGACCCATTAGGTCCGGAAAATTTATTAATTTTTGCACCTGGAATTTTTACAGGTACATTATTACCAGGAGCAGGTCGTCATGCAGTTGGCGCAAAATCACCTTTAACCGGTGCCCTGGCTTCTAGCGAAGCAGGTGGTTGGTGGGGAGCAGAGTTAAAAAAATCCGGATTTGATGCAATCGTGATTCAGGGGAAATCAGAAACCCCGGTATATTTATGGATAAAAGACGGTTCGGTAGAGATTAAAGATGCGACACACTTATGGGGCAAAACAACAGGGGATTGCCAGGATTTGATCCAATCCGAGTTAGAAGATAAGAAAATTCGGGTCGCTCAAATTGGTCCTGCCGGTGAAAATGAAGTATTGTTTTCTACTGTCATGCATGACGTGAATAGAGCCGCAGGCAGGTCTGGTCTCGGCGCAGTTATGGGCAGTAAAAATTTGAAAGCCGTGGCGGTACGCGGGACTTTTGGCGTCGGGCAGGTAGATAAGAATTTGCTGCAAGTGACAGCCAAGTGGTTTACATCCAACTATAAAGATATGATGAATTGGGCAATCACCTATGGAACATCGGGTTCTGTAAAACCGAATCATGATGCCGGGGTAACAGGAGTTCGAAATTATCAGGATTCGGCGATGGAGGGCGTTGAAAATCTTGACGCTACCTCAATTTTCCCTTTAATGATTAATGATCGTGATACCTGCAATCGCTGTCCGGTGCGCTGTAAATTAATAGCCTCTTATGATGGAGAAGAAAGTATTGATCCTCGTTATGGGGGACCTGAGTATGAATCAATCGGTGGGTTGGGACCGTTATGTGGAATTAATGATCCGGTAATCGTTGCTAAAGCAAATGAACTTTGTGCTGCTTATGGATTGGATACGATTTCTACGGGGGGCACAATTGCATTTACGATGGATTGTGTGAAGAACAATCTCTTATCTGGTTATGATTTTTTGCCAGAATTTGGTAATGGTCAGAACTTGCTGGAAAGTATCCGATTAATTGTAGCAAAAGAAGGAATTGGTGCCTGGATGGCGGAAGGCAGCCTGCGTATGTCAAAAAGAATAGGCATCAATTCGGAAGCGTTTCTGGCTGTGGCCCGTGGCCAGGAGTATCCACTGCATGACCCGCGTTTAAAACACACCATGGGAATGGGATATGCTCTATCTGCAACCGGGGCTGACCATATGCACAATCTAAATGATACCTTTGCCACCTGGGACGGGTCGGATATTTGTGCCAGACTAAGAGAATATGGATTGGAAACTCCTCTGGAATTGTGGGGGATTACAGATCATAAAATTTTAGCTTTTAAGTACGAAACTGCATTTAAGAATTTTTTGGATAGTGCTGTAATTTGTCATTTTTATCCTTATGAATATCACCATATGGAAGATGCATTAAATGGGGCTAGCGGTTGGAACTTAGATAAGGATGAAATTAATAGGATCGGGGAAAGAATCATTAATCTTGCACGTCTTTATTTGGTACGTGAGGGCTTTACTGATCAAGATGACTCCCTTTCTTCTCGGGCATATTTCCGGTTAGAGTCTGGTCCAATTGCAGGTAAATCGTTGACACCTGATGATTTGCGTAAAGGTTTGGAAAAATATTATTTGGAAATGGGATGGAATACAAAAGGTATCCCGGAAACCGGAACAATCAAGCGTTTGGAATTATTGGATTTTTAACTACTATTGTAAAACTTCTTCGATGATCAATTGGTAACATTCGGACGCCTTGAGAAGATCATTAATCGCGATTGATTCGTCAACTGTATGCGCATCAGTTTCTTTACCCAACCCAAAACCAATTGTGGGGATGCCAGCAATTCCAGCACTAAAAGTTCCGTTTGTACAAAACCGAAAGGCACTTAATTGACTTTCAGGGACAATGGATTTTACAGCTTTGGATGATTTCTGCACCAGAAAATGATCATCTGGTAATAGCCATGCCGGAAAAAATTTTTTCCCCAGAAAATTGAAGTTTGTGTAGGTTGTCTCATTTGCATCGAGAATTGAAAATTTGCATGCAACATTTGACTGTTGTGCATATTCTTCTAATTCAGCCTCCAGACTTTCAATTGTTTCACCAATCAGGATGCGCCGATCAAATGTTGCTCGACAGCGATTGGGGATGACTGAGTGTCCGGGAAAAGGTGAAGAAATGATGTCCGTAAGCACCATGCTAGCTGGCCCTAGAACCGGGTGATTATTCATTTTATGAGACTCAATTGTTTGAATTAAGCGAATCATTTCGTGAACTGCACAGGTTCCGATCTCGGGAGAGCTTGAATGGGCGGATTGGCCAATGGTTTCAACAATCACTTCTGCTCTACCGCGTCCACCATGGTTAATGTTGAAATTAGTTGCTTCCCCAATTACCACAAAATCCGGATGCGTCTGTTCGACAACAGTTTTTAGACTTCCTCCTTCAAAAACCTCTTCGTGAACCGTTGCGCTTACAAAAATATTTCCGGAAATTTTCGTTCGTTCTACTTTCGCGGCAGCATACATCATCGCAGCCAGATTCCCCTTGGTATCTGCGGTTCCGCGTCCATACAACCTGTCATGATGGATGATTCCAGCAAATGGATCAAATTCCCAATCATCTGGATTGGCTGTAACAGTATCTGCATGTGCATCCAAAAGAATGGTTTTCCCAGGATGACTTCCAATAATCTCTCCAATTCCATTTCCGGCTGCATCAATCCATACGCGGTCAAATCCAAGTTGTATCATTTCGTTAACAACCAGTTGAATAAAGGGTTTTTCTTGCCCAGTCAGGCTTGGGATACGGATCGAATTTTGCAAAAATTTTATCAGATCTTCGTTATGCATGCGCTTTCTCCAGGAATACGAAAAAAGAATTCGGTTTTAATAATTTTACTCTATTGGAGGTGAAGCTTTTTTGGAATTGAAATTTTAGTCTTTTCAGTTTACCGCTCAATGAGGATAAATGAGTGAATTTGCATATTGACAAGCGAAGCTTTAAATATCATAATGTACGTACATTATGATATTTAAATTTCATTCGGTTCACTTGAAGGATTACCCATGTTTCAACTGAATAGAAATTCTCCCATCCCTTTATATTATCAAATCAAGTTAAAATTGCTTGAACGCCTTGAAAATGGGGAATTTGCGATTGGAAAACTTCTTCCAACCGAAATGGATTTGATGGGGAAATATTCTGTCAGTCGGGCAACGGTACGACGGGTCATGCAGGATTTAGAAAAGGATGGATTTATCAATCGTACAGCAGGGAAAGGTACTTTTGTAATCCGAACAAAAATTAGCCGGGAATTAACCCATTTAACCAGTTTTACAGAAGACATGAAACATCTCGGAAAAAATGTTTCTTCAAAAATTTTGAGATTCGAAACAATTTCGACATCAAGGTCAATTTCAGAAAAATTTGGGCTACCTGAAGGATCAAAGCTGATTTTTATTTCCCGTTTGAGAAGTGTTGATAATGAACCAGTGGCAATTAATATATCGTATATTAATCTACCTGAAGGAATTTTTATCACTGAACAGGAAATGAATGATGTAGGGTCCATTTACGCTCTACTAGAGCGTAAAGGCATTCCACCTTTAGAATCAGACAGAACAATCGAAGCAATTGAAGCCAATGAAGAGCGGGCAAAAATTTTAAAAATTAAAACAGGTTCACCTTTATTGTTAGTAGAAGGCATTGTGTTTACCTACAACCAACATCCAATTGAATATCATCAGGTTATCAGTGTTGGCAAACGGTACAAATACAATATTCATCTTAAAAGATAAAGAGATTTTTCATAACGTTTCAAAAAGGTGTAAAGGAGGTGTCAGGAAGGAATTTGTCCTTATTTGTTCAGGACCAGTTTGTGTAAAGAAAATCGCCAAATTGCAAACTGGAAAATCCATACAAAAATATGTTTCAATTCAAAGTTAGTTAAGGAGAAAAGTAATGCGTAGTATAGCGATTCGAAAAGTTTTATATTTCTGTCTCGTGTTTGTAATGATTATGGGAATGGTCGGTTGTAGTACTCCTGCAGCAGCACCAACAGAAGAAGTCGTTGCTCCACCAGCCGAAGTAGTTGAACCTACCAAAGCTGCAGAACCAACCAAAGCTGCTGAAGAACCCACAGCTGCACCAGTCGAACCTGTAAAACCCTTTGATGGTGTGGAGATTACTTTAGCCTCCATGACAGATCAATATGTCTCTGCCTTCCGTTACCTTATTCCATTGTTTGAAGAAGAAACAGGGATTAAGGTTGTAATGGATGAATTAGGCTATGTTGACCTTTATCAAAAATTGACTGCAGATTTCGTTGGGAAAACAGCACAATATGACTTGATGACTGTTGATATTGTTTGGTCAGGCGAATATGCGACCAATGGATATACGCTTCCTCTAAACGATTTCATGGCTCGTGATGCAGCAGTAACAAATGAAGACGATATCATGCCAGTTGCATGGACTTTGGGTGAGTATGAAGGTAAACAATGGGCATACCCCTTAGCCGGTTATGCCAATGTTTTGAACTATCGCAAAGATTTATTTGAAGCAGCTGGTATTACACCTCCGACCACCCAGGAAGAATTATTGGCAGCTGTGAAGCAATTGACTACCGGTGACCAATATGGTATTGCCCTCTTAGGTGCTAAAGGATCGGCAGTTGCGCAGGATTATATGTCCTTCCTACAACAACACGGTGGGTCTGTCCTTGATGAAAATGGTAATGTCGCCCTGGTAACACCCAAGAACATCGAAACCCTGGAATTCTTTGGTGAACTGTTCAAATACGCACCTCCAGGATCCACAGATTACTGGTGGGATCAACGTGAAACCGCTTTCCGAAATGGCACCGTTGCCATGATGGAAGGCTGGAGTATTGCACGCGCTGGTTATGAAAACCCGGAAATGTCCAGTATTGTTGGTAAAGTTGATGTAACTGCAGCCCCAGTATCTGAAGGTATGGAACCAAAGTATGGTTTCGGCGGTTGGGGTATTGGTATCAATGCTTCATCTGATCCTCAAAAACAGGAAGCTGCCTGGGAATTCATCAAATGGATTACATCTGTTGAAATCCAAAAAGAATGGGTCAAAAATGATGGTGCTCCAATTCGTCGTTCAACCCTGGAAGATCCGGAATTGGTTGCCATGTACCCATGGTTCCCCCTGATGCTCAACTCCTTTGAAAACGGTGATGGTGATTATCGTCCTCGTATCCCTACCTACAGCATTATTGAGAATGCTCTCGGTACATACGTGAATGCTTTCCTGGTTGGTCAGGAAACTGCCGAAAGTGCTTTGACTAAAGCCCAAGAACAAGTTGACGCAAACACGAAGTAATTACGGTCTTAATTAATAGGTTGGGATGCTCACGATTTCGTGAGCATCCCAAAAATTTATGCTTGAAATGATTTTGAGGATGCATTGAATCAAGTTATAGGAAAACCAATCAACAAGATATTGCAAAGCAAATCGTATATTATCCTATTACTGCCTCTATTAATATTTGTCACTTTAATTGCTATTTATCCTTTATTTTTTTCATTTCGTATAAGTCTTTTCGATTATCGATTGACTGACCCAAATCAAACACAAACATTCATTGGATTTCAAAATTATATTAAAGCATTTAAAGACCCGGTCATTTTCATTTCGTTAAAGAACACATTAATTTTTGTGCTTGGAACAGTCGTTTCGGAACTAATTCTTGGATTGGGATTGGCATTATTGTTTTCCCCCGAAACCAAAATTGCACGCTTTGTACGCTCTTTTCTTTTAATTCCAATGGCACTTCCCCCCCTGGTCGTCGGATTAGTTTGGAAATCCCTTTATAATGCGGATTTTGGCGTGATCCCTTATTATCTCAAGGCTTTAGGCATCGATGTTGGCAGAGGTCCTTTAGGTGAACTAAATTTTGCGATGCCTGCGGTAATCTTAATTGATATTTGGCAATGGACTCCATTGATTATGGTGATCATGCTGGCAGGTTTAAAAGGTCTTCCGAACGAGCCTTATGAGGCTGCCTACGTAGATGGTGCCTCGCGCTGGCAAAGTTTCATTTTCATCACCTTGCCTTTATTAAAACCAACATTTTTAATTGCATTTCTCACCCGAACAATTCAATCCTTTAAGGTTTTTGATACCATTTATGCGACCACTTCTGGCGGACCGGGTCAGGCAACGACTGTTTTGAATTTTCATATTTACACAGTCGGAATGACATTTTTTGATATGGGATATGCAGCAGCTTTGGCTA
The DNA here is from genome assembly GCA_964586385.1 of uncultured Anaerolineaceae bacterium. Classification (GTDB taxonomy): domain Bacteria; phylum Chloroflexota; class Anaerolineae; order Anaerolineales; family Anaerolineaceae; genus UBA6170. The sequence continues at coordinate 7,268 of CAZPIM010000025.1, read as the reverse complement.
ACATTTTGTTGATCGTGGTTGCAGTAATTTCCATCATTTACATTATGGTTATGTCTCGCCAGCAGTACTAAGAGGATTCATGATTCAAAAGAAAAGTCTAATAGAAAAAATAATACTCATCGTTTTATCAGTGGTTGCTATTTTATTTTTCATGATTCCCATTTTTTGGCTGATCACCACGTCGTTAAAATTTGGTCGCGACGCTTTTCAAATTCCTCCACAATGGCTATTTTTTGAAGCAACGCTAAAAAACTTTCGGGAAGTTTTAGCGGTTGACAAGACGTTCATGTATATCAAGAACAGCATCATTATTACATCAGGGACAACAATTTTGTCATTAATACTTGGTGTGCCTGCTGGATATGCGATCGCAAGATCAAAAAACCGATTTGTCGGAAATACATCTTACTTTTTTCTTTTGCTTCAGATGATTCCCCCGACTGCGATGTTAATTCCGTTTTATCTAATTATGCGGGATTTGCAATTGATCGGGTCATATACATCCGTAATTTTACTGGACACCATTTTTGATGCTTCCTTTGTTGTATGGATGATGCGCAGTTATTTCGTTGATGTACCCAAAGAGATGGAAGAGGCTGCTCTCGTGGATGGGGCGTCACAACTCAGTGCATTTTTTAAGGTCGCTATACCGCTATCCATTCCGGGTATCATCGCTTCAGCCCTGTACACGATTATTTATTCCTGGAACGACTTCCTGTTTGCATTAATGTTGACCTCGCCAAAGACTAAAACAATCCCTTTGGGAATTCTAGCTTCGTTTAGTTCCGTCGAAATCAGTTGGGGAAAAATGGCTGTAATGTCAATATTCGCGATTATTCCGGCCATATTAATATCTTTATTCTTAAATCGATTTTTCGTACAGGGTCTAACAGCCGGGGCAAACAAAGGTTAACGCATGTCTCAGAGACTATGTTTTTCCGGAGCTGCGATTGTAGCGGGAGATCAATTCGAACTCATTGATGGCATGTCTTTAAATGTCATTGATGGTCGTATTGTTTCAATCGGAGATCCAATTCCGGATGCAGAAAAAATTATTTTGGAATCCGGGCTACTTATTCCAATGTTTATAAATGCCCATTGCCACCTTGGAGATACGGGGGCAAAAGAATTGGGTGTCGGTATTCCAATGGAACAGGTTGTTTCGCCTCCTGAAGGATTGAAATATCAATTTTTAAATCAGCTTAATAGGGAAGAACATGTCGAACAAATGCGGCATGGAATCATTGAAATGCTTTCAAATGGAATTATTGCCTGTGCTGATTTCCGTGAACAGGGCTTGGATGGTGTTTTACGTTTGAAAGAAGCTCTTAAAGGATTACCGCTGCGAGTCAGAATTTTGGGTCGAATGAATGAGACTTTAGCATTGAACGAATTGATGGACGATGCAAAATCGTTGCTTGAATATGCAGATGGGCTGGGGATTCGGGATGTAGCAAGTTATCCCTCCCACATATTGAAAAATTTAAGAAAAGAATTTAAAGAGAAAATATTTGCAGTACATGCTGCAGAAAACTCAAATTCGGAAAAAAATAGCATAAAGAATTTTGGCTGTGGTCAGGCAAGACGGTCTTTGGAGTGGGGAGCGGATATTCTGGTCCACTTAACACATACATCTCCAGAAGAATTGAAAGAGGTCAAATCTGCAAACGTACATGCAGTGAGTTGCCCGAGATCAAATAGTATTTTGGGAGATGGACTGCCCGATTTGAAAAAATGGATGGAAATTGGATTGAAATTTGGCTTGGGGACGGATAATTTGATGGTTTCATCTCCGGATATGTTTCGGGAGATGGATTATACCTCCCGCTTAATTCGAGGAATGAACCAGAACTCTGGAGTTGTTGATTCATTATCGATTTTAAAATCTGCGATGCTATACGGTGCACAAGCACTTAAACTTGATGCCGATTTGGGGAGTTTAGCGATTGGAAAATTAGCAAATTTTATTGTTCTAAATACAAACAGTCAAAATTTGCGATATTGCAAAGACAGGATAAGTGCAATAGTTCATCGTGCGGATGTGCATGATATTACAAGTATTTATATTGAAGGAGAGAAATTCAAATGACAGCAGAATCGATGCGTGTAATGTGGGCGGAACGTCCTAATGAATTGGAAGTTCGGCGTGTACCAATGATTACATTGGAGGAAGATGAAGTTTTAATAAAAGTCGCCTATGTAGGAATTTGTCCTTGGGATGTCCGTGCTTTTTCAGGTCTTTCTTCCTCGGTTGCTTTTCCGCGAATCCTTGGTCATGAGATGGCTGGAATTGTTGTTGAAGTCGGGAAAAATGTAAAAGTCATCAAACCTGGTCAACGGGTTGTCCCGGATATGGGTATAAAATGTGGGGTTTGTAAAGCCTGTCGTTCCGGCCGTGAAAACAGATGTCTAAATCCAGTATTTCGCCAATTTGGTGGTGGTTTTGCAGATTTTGTCCGGGTTCCCGAAAAAAATGTTCACGTGATCAAAAAAGAAGAAACTAAACTGCAAGCGGCTGCCTTTGTTGAACCATTAGCATGTGTAGTCAGAGGTCAGGACTTGCTTCATCTGTATCCTGGGGAGTTTCAATTGGTTGCCGGTATCGGTCCGATTGGTTTGATGCACATGCAGGTGGCCAAGACATTTGGGTGTCAGGTTATTGTTTCGGATCCTGTTCCAGAAAGATTGGAAAAAGCAAAGGATTTAGGTGCAGATTGGGTAGTGAATCCCAATGAAACGGATGTAGCCCAATTCGTGAAAAAAGTTACCGATGGTTGGGGTGTGGATGCAGCTGTGGTTACAGTAGGGTCAGCTCGCCTGGTCGAACAAGTCGTACCGATGTTAGCCCCCGGTGGAAGATTGAATATTTTTGCTGGAATTTATCCAAAAGATATGCTGCAAATCGATCCAAACTTGATTCATTACGGTGAGTTTATACTGACTGGTTCCGCAGACAGTACCCCAACAAATATGAATAAAGCCCTTGAATTGATAGAAACAGGTATGGTGAATACAGAAACATTAATCAGCCACATGTTACCTTTGGAAGAATTGGGAAAAGGTTTCGAAATTGTCAGAAATCGTCAGGGTTTAAAAGTAATGCTGGAAGTGGATAGTAATTTGAAATGATTGAGAATAAACCCTATGTTTTAGCTTTTGATCTAGGTACATCTGCTCTAAAAGCGGTAATTTATGCTTTTAATGGTAAATGTATTGCCTCCGAGTCATCCCGATATGAAATGATGACTCCAGAATCAGGTTGGGCAGAAGCGAATACGCTTGACTGGAAAAATGCTTTGCATATTGTTCTTTCCGGATTAAAAGCGAAAGGTAATTTTTTGCAAGAGATCAAAGTTGTGGCTTTCACAGGGCAAATGCATACAGCTGTCCTTTTGGACGAACAACTTGAACCGATTTCTCCGACAATTCTTTGGCTGGATCGCAGAGCTGTAAATGAAACAGCGGAATTAATTGAGCGCTGGAAAATGCCACCATATCAATTAAATTCGACCTACACAATTCCAAAACTTTTATGGTTAAAGCGTCATCGAGCGGATGTAATTACGAAAACACGAACCATTATTTGGCCGAAGGATTATCTTCGTTTTCTTTTGACTGATACGATCATGACGGACATTACCGAAGCCGGTGGAGCCGGCTTATTGAATTGGGAAACGCTCCAATGGGCTGGTGATCGTCTGGAGGAGTTGGAGATTGACCCGGGGATTCTTCCCCCCCTTAAACAACCGGGAGATGACGGGGGAAAAATAAAATCGGAATTCGTATTGGAATATGGATTAAATGCCGATGCGAAAGTTATTGTTGGTGCTGGGGACGTACTCGCTTTAATTTCCAGCGCTCCGCCTGTAGCCGGACGGGTAACCTGTTCAATTGGAAGTTCATCAATGATCTTTAGCCCGATTGAAAAAAATAAAAAACCATCCGACTTAAGCAACCGTATTTACACCTATCCTTTACTGGAGTATCCATTATTGGGCGGTGTTTCATCGACCACCGGGGCAGCACTAAAATGGGCTTGCCAAAACCTGATGCCGGAATTGGAATTTGAACAAGCTATCCAGGAAGCCTTATCAACAAAACAGGGAAGTAAAGGTATTTTATTCTTACCATTCCTTTCCGGGGAGCGCAGTCCATTTTGGAACGATTCACTGCGAGGAGGATACTTTGGGCTTACCTTATCAAGTACCAGAGCGGAAATGGTGCGAGCCGTCATGGAAGGAATTGGAAATAGTCTACGATATTTGATTGAGATCTTCAATTCAGTAGGGGAACCTATTCGGGAAATCGCAGTAGCTGGTGGAGGTGCAATCACATCCGGTTTACCCCGGATCATAGCCAACATTTGTCAGTTACCTGTTTGTATTTATTCCGGTCAGGAAACAGTAACTCATGCTTTATTTGCTTATTCCGCAAAGGCAATGGATGATGGAAGAACTTTTCAACAGGCACTTTTACAAACTTTTGATTCAATGGAATGGATTGAACCAGAATTTGAATCGAAAGAAATTTATGATGAAATATATTCAAGATATAAATCTATTGCAGATTTTTTAAATGAAAATATTAATTCGTTAAGACCTCATTCGTAAATAAGTAATCAAATTTGAAATCATTTTAGGAGTAGCACATGTCAGGAAAAATAAGACGTCTCAATCGATTGTTTGTTGGAAAAGAAAAACATTGTTTACTTTCCCCGTTGGATCATGGGGGATGGTTAGGACCGGTGAAGGGATTGGATAATCCAACCTGGATCGTAAGTGAAGTAATTGCTGGTGGCGCGAATGCGCTGCTTGCATCACCAGGCTTTCTAAAAGTTGCTGCGCCTGTTATCCCTTCCAATGTGGGCATTGTTCTGCGGGTAAGTTTAACCGCCGGTTTGAGTAAACAAGGTACGCAGGAAACTCCAATCGCCACAATAGATTCAGCAATTCGCATGGATGCCGATGCGATTGCAATTTCGGTATTTTTTGGACGGGATGGGGACATTGAGATTTATCAATGGCTGGCAGCCATGATTGAAGAATGTCGTCCTTATGAAATTCCGGTTATTGCCGAAATGATGCCCCCGGAAAATGTAGCTTATGACGCGAAAGCAATTGCACATGCCGCCAGAATTGGCATGGAAATCGGAGCAGATGTCATAAAGACCAACTATTGTGGCAATGTTGAAGCATTCCGTCAGGTGGTCAAATCCGTACCGATCCCGATCATCGTTGCAGGTGGACCTAAATCCAGCGATGAAGGTGAGGATGCTTCGTCAAAAATGGCAAAAGATGCAATTGAAGCCGGCGCAATGGGTGTAGCAATCGGAAGACGTGTCTGGCAGTCAGAAAATCCAAAAGAAGTGACAAAAAAGGTTGCCTCCGTACTCTGGAGTTAGCGATTAATACGTTAAGATATTAATCAATAGTTTCAACGACCATCATTTTCCTCTCAGTGGATATATGCCATGCATGATTCATTGGGAGGAAGTTTTAATGAAAAAAAATAGGAAAATTTAAATCCACATCACGACTTAAATTTATTAATTATCATGATATGATCATTAAAATTGAAAACAAATACAGGATGGTTTTATGCCAGATAAAAAAGGAATCATAATTGGTATCAGCGGGGCGAGTGGCTCAATTCTGGGTGTCGAGGTTTTACAAGCATTAAAACAAATTTCGGATATAGAAACCCATCTTGTGATTTCAAAATTAGCATCACAGACATTCCTTCACGAAACCACACATTCTCTGTCTTCTTTGAAAAAACTGACTGATTATTATCACCCTATCGATCAGTTGAGTGCAACGATTGCCAGCGGATCATATCCATTTCTGGGGATGATCATTGTTCCTTGCAGCATGAAAACCCTGGCTGGAATTGCCAGTGGTTATTCGGATAATTTATTATTACGAGCAGCAGATGTTTGCTTAAAGGAAAGAAGAAAGCTTGTCATCGTACCTCGCGAGACTCCTTTGAATGGTATCCATCTTCGTAATTTGACTTTTTTGCATGAGCAGGGTGTCATCATTCTTCCAGCCATGATGACTTTTTATCATCAACCGGAGACAATTCAGGATATGGTAGATTATCTGGTTGGAAAAATTCTAAGCCAATTCGATTTGCCATTTACGAAATATAAAACCTGGAATGGCAAACTTGACCTAAAATCCGAATGAGTATGACGCCTTATGAACGTGTTTTTGCAAGGCTAAATGGGCTTCCAGTTGATCGAATCCCTAATCTTTCCATTTTGATGGCGTTTGCGGCAAAATATGTCGGGAAAAGCTATCATCAATATGTGAGCGATTATCGTATTCTGGTGGAGGGAAATCTGCGTTGTTGTCAGGACTTCCAGATCGATATGCTCAGCGCAATTTCAGATCCGATGCGGGAAACCCATTCATTTGGTGCAACTGTTGTTTTCCCGGAAGATGGAGTCCCTTATTCACAGGTGCCATTTATCAAAACCTTTATGGATCTGAAAAAGCTTTCCATCAAAGACCCATTAAACGCAGCGCGACTTTTCGACCGGGTACAAGCAATTGAATTGTATAAAAAAGAATGCGATCAGGAATATCCGATCCTTGGTTGGGTAGAAGGTGCTTTTGCAGAAGCGTGTGATTTACATGGCATTACAGAAACGATGAATGATTTATATGAAGCACCTGAATTTCTGCTTGATTTGCTTGAGATTTGTACAAACCAGGCGATTGTATTTGCGGAAAGTCAAATCGATTCCGGTGCAGATTTTATTGGGATAGGCGATGCAGCGGCATCTCTCATCAGCCCGAAAATGTATCAAAAGTTCGTTTTACCTTACGAAAAACGTATTATTCAAGCCATACATTCAAAAGGTTCCAGGGCAAAATTGCACATTTGTGGAAACATCACTTCTTTGTTGCCGTTTTTAGTGGAAACGAAGGCGGATATTATCGACGTCGACTACCCCGTGAATTTTTCCCATGCAGTTGCCGTATTTGGTGAAAAGATTTCTGCCTGTGGCAATTTTGAGCCCTCTGATGTTTTGTTCCTTGGAGATCCAGCGCGAGTGAAAGCAGCTGTAGAATCTTGTGTAGCATCTGCTGCGAATAACACGATGATTGCTCCTGGCTGTGAAGTTCCTCGCGATACCCCGGTAGAGAATTTAAAAGCGATTTCGAAAACTTTATGGGAAATAGCAGAAAATCACTCCGATTCAACCCTACAGGGTTTCTCTTCGTTCTAACACTATTAAATTATCTTTTATGGGTACACGT
>CAZPIM010000024.1:19855-35368 GCA_964586385.1 uncultured Anaerolineaceae bacterium | reverse complement strand
CCAGCCTGATAAATACCCGGAATTGGCGTTTTGACTGCGTTAAGAATCTTGGGTATTCTGCTCTCTGCAGGTACAGGGCGATTGGTAAATGACCAGCCCGTAATTGCTCCTTCGTGATTGCCAGTAAGTCTCGCCATCGTCAGGGGTGATGATGAAATCTGATGAAGAATGGAGCTCTCTAACCCCGGGAATATCGACCCATCAAGGGCACGAATTATGTTTTTTTCACAAAAGGCTTTAAAAGAGCCATACCAGCCCTGTTCTTCAATGTATTTAGTCAATTTGTAATCAAACAAGACACTGATAATTAAACCGGTTTTTCCTGGAGGAGCCATCATGATGTCCCTCAAAACAGGAATGGAAATTTCATACGTTGTCAGCTTAAAGAATTTTTCCAGCCAATTTTCAATGGTTTGCTGATCCTGATTGATCGGTAAGGGTCCTGCAGCGGATTGCCCTGTTCGTTCCGGGGTATAAAAAAAGTGTCCACTGCATTTGCTGGAAAAGGTTTCAGGGGCAAGATCCACACCCAGAAATAAGGAGTAAACAGAGTCATTACCAGATTTTTCTAAAATCAATGCCTTTCGTTTGACAACATCATTCCTGGTATTGGGATCTAATATTTTATCGGGGTTGATCAATAGATAAAGCAATTGTTGATCTGCTGCCCAAATCAATTCACGATAATTATGTATGTTGCCTTCAGAATCTTCAACAAATTTCTTTTCTGTGTCAATCCCGATAATTTTTGTATTAGTTCTAATCACACCTTTATGCCTGGTGATGAAGTCAACCAGTTTCGAGATGATGACCCCGGTTCCCCCCAGCGGATAGTAGTAATCCAGATACAATTTCAGATAGCTTAAGGCGAAGAAAGCTGGTGTTTCCTGGAAAAAATGCTGGGCGATAATATCCAGCAGGCTCTGATTTTGCGTGTATCTGTTTAAATATTCTAAAACCGGTATATTCAATTTTGATATTTTTGGTGCCGTAAAGACATATTTAAACATCCAGGGAATAACGTTCTTAAGCATGTATTCCTGATCCTTCTTAAAATCAAGAAACATGGGGTTATCAATCCCGTATTGAACATCCATGTACTGCATCATTAAGCGGATTTGCTTAAAGATTTGGACAATCTCCTCTCGATTTTCCGGATAAAGATTTTTAAGCAGATCTTCGTATTGATCCACATCATTTTCAGCATTAATAAATATGACCTTATCCTCAATGCCAACTGAAATTTTATTAGGGACAAAATCAAGTGTGATTCCAAGCTGCTTTAGCATGGGAAAAAGTACTCCAGCATTTTCAAGCGCTCTAATTCCCCCATCATAGAAAAATCCCTCACGCTCGAAGGTATTGACCAGTCCCCCGCATTTTTCCTCTTTCTCGCACAGCAGAATCGATTTGCCGGCTTTTGAGAGATACGCTGCAGCGGTCAGTCCTGCAATCCCTCCTCCAATCACGACAGCATCATATTCCATTCCATCACCTCTAAAAACAACAATAATTAATTTTATAGCATTATTGATAATATTTGAAACAAAATCTCATAGACCAGCGAGTTGCTCGCTGACTTTCCATACTTTTTCCCCCAATGCTCGATCCAAAGCGTGGACCGCGGGTTTTTCGAGAATTGTTAGGTTAAAAAATTTTCCGCTTACTTCAGCTAATTCCGGAGCTGCGGCTAAATAGTAAATAGCATTTCCCGAGATGATTGGGTCCTTCAACAAGCCTGCGATGATGAAGCGCTGGTACAACCTGTAGATTAATCCATTGTTCATACCAATATTCGTCTTCACCTCGCCAGGATGAACTGCATTAATCGTGACATTGCTTCCTTCCAATTGTTCAGCCAGTTCCCATACCGTCAAAAGTTGGGCTACTTTAGAAGCGCCATAACCCTGCAATCCTTTGTACCGCCGTTTTTCCCAGTTCAGATCATTGAGATCCAATCCCCCAAACCGGTGTCCTTGAGAATTGACCTGGATGATTCGGGCAGGTGCACTCTCTTTAAGTCTCTGAAGCAGAAGACGGGTGAGCAGAAAAGAAGCAATGTGGTTTGTTGCAAAAACTGTCTCAATGCCATCATCGGTCAATGTGCGGTGCGTGTAATGTACGCCAATATTATTGATCAGCACATCTATTCGTGGATAATTCTCCAGTAATACATCTGCTGTTTTTCTCACTTCATTTAATCTGGAAAAATCAGCCGGAATTACATCAACCCTGGTACCATAAAATGTTTCAATTTCTGTTTTAACCATGGCGGCTTTATCTAAATTACGACAGATGATTACATTGTGAGCGCCACCTTGAGCTAACCGAATTACTGATTGATAACCTACCCCGGAAGTTGCTCCTGTGGTCACGCAAACACGTCCATCCAGACGAGCTTCGGTTGTTTTTTGTGTCATGCGGGAATTCGCAATAAATTGCAATTCTTCAGGAAGTTTCATAATTCTTTGTTAGCCAAAATGCCTTCGTAAGAATTTTCGATACGGTCCCCGGAAATAAGGAATCCCATTAAAAATATCACCCCAAAGATCAAAGTAATCACGTTGATGAATAATTCTATTATCCTCACCGATCGTCAGCTTAGAGCAACCATAAACGGGAGTGCTGGGATATTTGTTAAACATCATCGTCATTTTCCATTGGAAAAAAATGATATTTGCATCTTTGACAATGGACAGGATCTCCATATTCAATTGCTCACAACGCTTGGTTAATCGTTTACACATTTCTTTAAAAGCATCAATGCCTTCTATCCTTTGAATGCTATCTTCAAATACGATTTGATCGTGATAGTATGGAAAAAGGTGCGACCAGTCCGGTTTCCCCTCGGTATTGTAGGTTTTAGACCAGAGTTCGAGGATTCGATCTGTCGTCAGTGGTTGTAATCTTGTAGTTTTTCCGACTTCGATTTCTTCCATGAGTGTACCTAACTAGTTATTTTGAACATTTTTTGAATAAACTCGGACGATGTTTGGCATTCAAAATTCGATCGCATGTAATTATACTCAATCAGTTGAAATATTGAGATGAACTTCATAAAAATAGTATGTTTCAAAAAGAATAATCGGCGATTATTGCACATCTTAATGATAATATCGGTTTAGTTTCTGTCGATTTGACCCCTGAAGATCAATTACAGATCGCTTCTGCCTTGGCAAAGATTTCAGTCGTCGGAAATCGATATTCATGCAAATTAATAAAATAAAATCAGGTAATTTTCACGCCTAAAACGATGAGAATCGCGGAAAACCTTGACGCTATTGGATAGTGAGATAAAATAATATCTGTTGGGGCGGTGGCGGAATAGGCAGACGCAACGGACTTAAAATCCGTCGGTGGAGACACTGTGAGGGTTCGACCCCCTCCCGCCCCACAAAAAACGTACACTCAGATGTGCGTTTTTTTTTGTTATTATAATTAAGTAGTTCTTGTTTTATTCTAATCTTTTTACCCACTAACGATCCCCATTTTTATCACCATTTAATATCTCTTTTTGGAGAAAATTGTATGAGCACAATTAATAAAGATTTTTTGAATTGCAAACGAATTGCACTATATGGTATTTCCAGAACTGAAACCAAATTTGGAAATTCAATCTACCGCGAATTAAAAACACGTGGGTATTCAGTCTTTCCAATGCATGCAGATTTGGACCGATTCGACGGAGATAAATGTTATCGGTCACTAACCGATATCAGTCCTATTGTGGATGGTGTTTTTATCAATGTGAAACCGGATAAAGTCATCGGAATTTTACAGGACGTGAAAAAAACCGGGATAAAAAAAGTCTGGCTGCAACAAGGAGCCGAATCTGAAGACGCTATTCAATTTGCAAAAGAGAATGATTTAGCCTTGTCCACAAATGGATGTATTTTGATGTACCTTGAACCGGTTGGTGGTCTTCATTCTTTCCATCGTTGGATTTGGCGATTGGTAAAAAAGTATTAAACCAAATTTTTTCATTTAGAAATCAAAAAGAATCGGTTTGTTTAAGCATCATGTTTTAGCTTGATTAATTAGCTAACCTGTCCTTTAATTAAACTGGTTAAAAATTAATTTAATTCAATTATTTGGCTTTCTTTTAAAGGAGAAACAAAACAAATGAGTACCAATGGCATGAATGACAAAAAATCGTTTACACCCATTAAATTAAATAGACTTAATCCTGTGCCTTCAGATATTGAAATTGCGAGTACATCGGATTTAAAACCAATCACTCTGATTGCAGAGGAATTAGGACTTTTACAACAAGAGTTGGAACAGTATGGTCCTTACAAAGCAAAAGTAAAATTGGGTGTTTTGGAAAGATTAAAAGACCGCCCAAATGGAAAATATATTGATGTCACGGCAATTACACCAACACCATTGGGTGAAGGAAAAACAACAACCACAGTAGGTTTAAGTCAAGCCTTAGGAGCTCATTTAGGTAAGACCGTTTTAACATGTATACGCCAACCCAGTCAGGGACCAACCTTTGGCATTAAAGGTGGAGCTGCAGGAGGTGGATATAGCCAAGTGATTCCTATGGATGAATTTAATCTTCATTTAACAGGTGATATTCATGCCATCACTGCGGCCAATAATCTTTTAGCAGCAGCGATTGATGCACGCATGTTACATGAAAGTACCCAATCGGATGACAGATTATTCGCAAATTTATTTCCTAAAGACAAAAAAGGTAAAAGATCCTTCTCGGTAGGTATGCAACACCGTAAAAACAAATTGGGGATTGTCACGGATGACCCCGACTTAATGACTGCTGAAGAAAAAAGTAAATTTGTGCGGTTAGATATCGACCCGGATTCAATTACCTGGAAACGTGTTATTGACACAAATGATCGTTTCCTGCGTGGTATTACTGTAGGTAAAGGGGAAGATGAAAAAGATCACCCGCGGGAAACAGGTTTCGATATCACTGTAGCCAGTGAAATTATGGCGGTCTTAGCTTTAACCACAGATCTGCGTGACATGCGTGAACGTTTTGGTAGAATGGTCATCGGAACGAACAAGAAAGGTGAAGCTGTAGATGCAAATGATATCGGTATCGCCGGCGCACTAACTGTTTTGATGAAAGATGCGATCAAACCAAATTTGATGCAAACACTGGAAGGCACACCTGTTTTTGTCCATGCAGGTCCATTTGCCAATATCGCTCACGGTAATAGTTCTATTCTGGCTGATAAGATTGCATTGAAATTAGCCGATTATGTGGTAACTGAATCCGGCTTCGGAGCAGATATGGGCATGGAAAAATTCTTTGATATTAAATGCCGTTATTCAAATCTGGTTCCGGATGTTGTCGTCCTGGTAGCAACGATTCGGGCATTAAAAATGCATGGTGGTGGACCGAAAGTTGTCGCTGGGCGTCCATTGGACAAAGAATATACAGAAGAAAATCTCCCATTACTGGAAAAAGGTCTCTCAAATCTTTTTCACCATATTAAGATCGCAAAAAAATTTGGAGTTCCGGTTGTCGTGGCAGTTAATCGGTTCTATACCGATTCTTCAAATGAACTTGACCTGGTTTGTAAAACAGCAGTGGAGCAAGGCGGTGCTGAAGCAGCAATTGTTTCAGAGCATTGGGAATTTGGCGGTGAAGGTGCTGTAAATCTTGCTAAAGCTGTCATTGCTGCTGCAGAAAAACCACACGACTTCCATTTCTTATATCCGCTCGAATTAAGCATTAAGGAAAAGATTGAGACGATCGCAAAGGAAATTTATGGTGCAGACGGGGTGGATTACACTCCTGAAGCAGAAAAAAGAATTGCAGATTATGAACGTCTGGGTTTTGGGAAATACCCAATCTGTATGGCAAAAACACATTTAAGCTTAAGTCATGACCCCAGTCTGAAAGGTGTTCCCAGTGGATATCGCATACCGGTAAGTGATATTAAAGCTTCGGTTGGTGCCGGATTCTTATATCCTCTACTGGGAGAAATGCGAACAATGCCTGGGCTACCAACCCGACCTGCTTTCTTTGATGTTGATTTGAATCCGGATACTGGCGAAGTATTTGGATTGTTCTAAGCTATTGAAGATCATAATAAAACAAAGCCGCTCGGAATTGAGCGGCTTTGTTTTTATTTTTTTACTAATTTTTGTTGCAATGCCATTGCCACTGCTTCGGTCCGACTGGATACGTTCAATTTGGATAATATACTGCTTACATGAAATTTGACAGTTGATCTACTAACAACCAATCTTTCAGCAATGTCTACATTGCTCAACCCGTCTGTCATTAAAAGAAGTACTTCATCTTCCCGATTCGTAAGACCATAATCCGGTTTTTCAGGTTTTATAGCTGCATGAATAAGCGCTTGTGCTGCTTCCGGTGCTAATGTAGGTTTCCCAACATAAGCTGAACGAATCGCATTTGCCAGTTCGTCTGCTGAGATATTTTTGAGCAAATAACCGATTGCCCCGGCTTGTAAAGCTCCCTGGACAAGTTCATCTTCTTTGAAACTCGTGAGAGCAACAACTTGAATTTGTGGCCATCGCTCTCGTATTGCTTTTGTGGCTGCTGCCCCATCCATAACAGGCATTACCAAATCCATCAGGATTACATCTGGCATGACAGTTTCACATTGTGAAATAGCATCTTTTCCGTCTTTAGCCTCAGCGACCAATTCTAAATCGTCAAAAACATACAAAAATGCACCCAATCCACTGCGAACAACTGCGTGATCATCGACAAGCATTACCCGGATCGGTCTATCACTTCCCATACTGTACTCCTTATTCCCAGCCCTCATTCAACGTAGTTGAGGATTAGACTTTTTAATTATACCTAATACCAATGAATTTTGAATTAAGAAAATCAACCACGAATTTATCACGATCACATTCGTCCGAAAATCAGGAAATATGACTTTCGACAATCCTAAAGATCAATAAAGTAAAAAAATTCAGGGAAAATCAGTGCTATAATTATCAACACACTATTTTTAAGGAGTAGCATCATGCGTTTCGGACCTACTGAATTAATCATAATATTGGTAATAATCATTCTCCTGTTTGGGGTGGGTAGAATCAGCAAAATAGCAGGTGAATTAGGTAGTGGCATCAAGTCATTTAAAGATGGCTTGTCAGGACCCAAAAAGGACGAGGACGATAAGGAAGAATAATTCCTTTTTGAAAAAATTTCTGGCAACATCTGGAAAAAATACAACATGAATATACTTGGAATCGGTCCACTGGAACTCATTTTTATCGTCATCATCATGATTCTGGTTTTAGGACCTCAGCAAATGGTTGTTACTGCTAGAAAAGCTGGCGCTCTTATTCGGAAAATCGTGAAATCCCCCATGTGGAGTACGATCATGGATACTTCGCGGGAAATTCGCGAAATTCCTACGAAATTAGTCAGAGAAGCCGGGTTGGATGAGGAAATTAAGGAAATCCGGAATACAGCTCAATCGGTAAAAGATCTGAAAAACATTTCGGTCTCAACCGATCCACTTAATGTGCGAAACAGTCTAAAAACAACATCAAATGTTGTGCAAAATCCGGATACTATTCAACCAAATCCCAAACCAATTGAAAATTCCATTCTAGAAATTTCTGAAGCTACAGATACAAAAGAAACAGAATCGGTCATAACGACAGACGATGTGTTGGCAAAAGAGAATTTAGACACTCAGACTCAATCAAATGCAGATTCCGATAGTGAAGTTACCTTATGAGCTCCAATAGTTTAATTTCCATGTCCATTTGGGGACACATTAATGAATTAAGAAAACGTCTTTTTGTGGCAATAGCTGCTTTAGGAATTACGACATTAGTAAGTTTTGCTATTGTTCCAAAGCTTTTAGAAATTATCACCATGCCTGTAGGTGGTATTGATAACCTACAATCCATAGAAATGACCGAAAACATTGGCGTTTTTATGCGACTTTCTCTTTTATCCGGGTTTATTTTTGCCTTTCCGATCATTTTAGGAGAGTTATTGGCATTTATTGCACCGGGATTAAATAAAAATGAAAAACGGTGGATATTCTTAACAATTCCGATTGCCACTTTATTATTTCTCAGCGGTGTTGCTTTTTCATATTTTGTAATGCTTCCGGTTGCAGTTCCTTACCTGATAAATTTCTTAGGTGTACCAACTACACCGAGGCTTTTGAGTTATACAAAATTTGTTACCAATTTAATATTTTGGCTTGGAATTGGATTTGAGTTACCAATTGTTGTATTTGCATTGGCAAAATTCAAATTAGTAACCCCGAAAACATTATTGAAGCAATGGCGGGTTGCCATCGTGATTATTTCCATTGTGGCTGCAGCGATTACCCCAACCATTGATCCTGTAAATATGGCGATTGTGATGGTACCGCTCTTTGTCTTATACTTTTTAAGTGTTCTATTTGCCTTTTTTGCTAAATAGCTTTAATCAGAACAAGGAGAACGTATGTCGCACATTGAAATTAACCATGATGATGAACCAATTCGATTATTCAAATCTGATTTTCTCGAATTTTTTACGCATATTAGCCCGATTGCAGTATTAATTATTTGGGTGCCAGTTGTTATTTTCTTTCTTTATCAGGGCATTATCTTGGCAAATACAAATTGGGTTATCGTTCCCATTGCGTACTTTCTTGGTCTTTTTTTATGGACTTTAGCAGAGTATCTCTTGCATCGATTTGTATTTCATTTTCGACCGCGAAATAAATTTCAGGAAAGACTTGCTTTTTTATTTCATGGCGTTCATCATGCGCAGCCAAAAATGAAAACCAGATTGGTTATGCCACCTGCGCTGGCTATTCCGCTAGCATCTTTATTTTGGTTGCTTTTTTGGATAATTTTTTCAAAATTATTAAATATACCCGCTTGGTATGGACCGACTTTTTCCGGATTTATCACGGGATATATCATCTACGATATGATGCATTATGCAACTCACCATTTTCCTATGCGCAATGGTGTCTGGAAATGGCTAAAAAGATATCACATGCAACATCACTACAAAGCACCTAATTTGCTTTTTGGAGTCAGTAACCCTCTCTGGGATTATGTTTTTTCAACGACGCTTAAGGAAAAATAATCCATGGTTTGCGACAAAAAAATTCCTTTAATCCATGTTAAAGGAACTCACTTTCAAATTGGCGAGCAAATCGGGGAGGCAATTCGCCCACAAATTCAGCATAGTCTTGAAAACGCCAGAATTTTAATTGACAAAGCCTTCAACCAATTAGGATTGACCTGGGAAGGTGCAAAAATTCAATCCAGGAAATATATTCCTTTTGTTGAAGAACATTACCCTCAGTATGTTGATGAATTGCAAGGTATCTCTAAAGGTGCGAATGTGGATTATGATGAAATCTGCGTTGTGAATGCAATGGAAGCTGTAACAAGTGATGCATTACACCTTACAAAATGCACCAGTATCGGGGTTAATCAACAATGCACTGAAAATGGCAATGTTTTAATCGCCCATAACGAGGATTGGACCCCGGAAGATGAAGCAGACGTATATATCGTTCATGCCCAGCCCAATGATGAACCCTCATTTTTAGCCATGAGTTACGGCGGACTTCTTCCGAATATTGGTTTTAATTCATGTGGTATTGCACAATGCTGTGATTCCGTCTATCCGGATGATAGCCGCATCGGTATTCCCCGTATTATTTATTCACGGGCTGTTTTAGCATCCAGATCTCCAGCAGAAGCGATCCGTTCGATATTAGTACCACAACGAGCGGCAGGATATAACCACTTAATCGCGCATGAAAGCGGAGAATTGTATAATATTGAAACATCAGCCCGCCAATTTGGTATGATTTATGGGGAAGCCGGTAATTTGGTACATACGAATTTTTATTTGGATCCGACCATGCAACGATTGGAAGATGAACCTGAAGAATTGATCAGTGCGCGCGTCCGCTACTTCCGTGCACAACGATTATTACAGGCAACGAAATGTCATACTGTGGAGACTCTTAAGGAGATCCTGAAGGACCATGTTAACTACCCGGATTCAATTTGCAATCACGGAATTGATAAAAACGTTCTCAACAGTGAAAAAACAATAGTTGCAGTTATCATGGATTTAACCAACAAGCAAATGCATGCCGCTTGGGGTTCACCTTGCAAAGGTACGTATTATACTTACCAATTAAACGATTAATATATTCCATTAAGTTTCTTCAAGGATGCATCTCAAGTATGAATTTATATGGATAATTGAGTGTAATATTTTCATACACTTTATGTGCCATGCATGTTAATGCTTATTAATTCTCCACAAGATTGGGTAATTTATAGGAAAAGTCATGAACAATAAAAATTATGAAATGATCAAAAGTGATTTTATAAAAGAAATCAATAGTAAGGTGTCGTTATACCGTCATATAAACACTGGCGCAGAGATTCTCTCAATCGAAAATGATGATGAAAACAAAGTATTTGGAATCACGTTTCGCACTCCGCCACCAGATTCGTCCGGCATATCACATATTATGGAACACTCAGTTCTGTGTGGTTCCAGGAAATTTCCTGTAAAAGAACCATTTGTAGAATTAATGAAAGGTTCTTTGAACACATTCCTAAACGCTTTTACATATCCGGACAAAACATGTTACCCGGTTGCCAGTACGAATGTTAAAGATTTCTACAACCTGATTGATGTGTATCTGGATGCGGTTTTTTATCCAATCCTTTCCCCTTACACGTTAATGCAGGAAGGATGGCATTACGATTTAGATGCTCCTGACGCAGAAATGATTTTTAAGGGTGTGGTTTTTAATGAAATGAAAGGTGCATTTTCCTCGCCGGACGATATTATTGGCGATGAAAGTCAAATGGCTTTGTTCCCGGATACACCTTATGGTTTTCATTCCGGCGGAGACCCGGAGGTTATTCCGGATTTATCCTACGACCAATTTGTTCAATATCACAAACGCTTTTATCATCCATCCAACGCCAGGATTTTCTTCTATGGTGATGACGCACCTGAAGCCAGATTTCAGATCTTAGATACCTATTTGCAGGACTTCAAAAAAATTGATGTACATTCAGTATTACCTCTTCAGAAAAAGTTCACTACGCCCGGGAAAAAATTTATTCCATATGATAGCGGAGAAATTGAAACAAATGCCGGTTCCTACATGACAATCAATTGGATGCTGGATGAATGTGAAGATGTTGAATTAAGCCTGGGATTAAGTATCCTGACCCATATTTTACTGTCAACCCCTGCATCACCCCTTCGAAAAATCATGACCGAATCAGGTTTAGGTGAAGATATTATTGGCCAGGGATTGGAGAAAGATCTTCGACAATGGATGTTTTCTACAGGTTTCCGAGGGGTTAAGAAAGAAAATATTGATCAGGCTGAAACTTTAATTCTCGAATCTCTTAAGGGAATTGCTGAAAATGGAATAGATCGAAAAACCATTGAGGCTTCTCTAAATACAATTGAATTTAGTTTGCGTGAAAATAATACCGGTTCGTATCCACGTGGTCTGCTGGTGATGTTAAGATCATTAACAAACTGGATATATGATCGTGATCCGTTCGAACCTTTGGCTTTCCAATATCCATTTGACCAAATTAGGATGCGATTTAACAATTGCGAGAATTATTTCGAGCAACTGATAAAAGAATTCTTAGTCAATAATCAACACAGGGTCACAGTTATATTAAGTCCTGATTCAGAGTTAGGTAGCCAAAGAATTGAAAAAGAAAAAAAACGAATTGCTGATTCTGGCAGTCGAATGTCGCAATCTGAGATCGATTCTATTATCGAGAACACGAAAGAATTAAGAAGACGTCAGGAAACCCCCGATTCACCGGAAGCTCTAGCGACAATTCCGGTTTTGAATTTGAGTGACCTGGATAAAAACATCAAAACCATTCACACCGAGCAAATTAAATCAAATTCCGGAAAAGTTATTTACCACGATCTATTTACAAGCGACATTTTGTATTTAGATTTAGGTTTTAATCTAAAAAGTCTCCCCACTAATCTTTTAACATATATGCGTTTATTTTCACGCTCCTTGCTTGAAATGGGGACACGTGAGGAAGACTTCGTCTCATTATTACAACGAATTGGCCGGGAAACAGGTGGTATTAATCATTCTTTATACACATCAGATCAACTCAATCATGATGAGGCATTTGCCTATTTATTCATTCGATCAAAGGTCATGAATACCCAAACCGCTTCACTTTTTGCTATCTTAAAAGATATCATTTTCAAGCCAAAATTTGATGACAAAGAGCGATTCAGGCAAATACTTTTGGAAGAAAAATCAGGGATGGAAGCCGGATTGATTCCTTCGGGGCACCGGGTAATCAACAATCGCTTGAAATCGCATTTTAGTGAATCTGCCTGGGCAACCGAAAAATTCAGCGGATTGGATTATCTATTCTTTATCCGTGATTTAGTCAATAACCTGGATGAAAAATGGGAATCAGTAAAATTGCATTTTGAATCAATTCGCAATAAATTGTTCAACGCACCAAATATGGTGGCGAATATTACCATCGATCGCCAAAACTGGGACATCATCAAACCGGAGCTTAAAACATTTCTGAAAGAATTTCCGGTAACAGTAAATTCAATTGAAAATTGGGGAAGAAATTTGGATTCATTCAATGAAGGATTTTCCCTGCCGACACAGGTAAATTATGTTGGTAAAGGTGCGAATATATATCAATTAGGATACAAGTATCATGGTTCCATCAATGTCATTACATCCTATATGCGTAATACCTGGCTTTGGGAAAAAGTCCGTGTTCAAGGAGGAGCTTATGGTGGTTTCTCAACCTTTGACCGCTTATCCGGAATTTTCACATTTTTGTCATACCGTGACCCCAACCTAATGAGTACGCTGGATTATTATGATCAAGCTGCAGAATTTCTAAAAAATCTGGACGTGGATCAATCAGAATTAATTAAAGGTATTATTGGCGCAATCGGAGAAATTGATGCTTATCAGTTACCTGATGCAAAAGGTTTCACTGCGATGATCCGATATCTTCTTAATATACCGGATGCGGAGAGGCAATTAATCAGAGATCAAATCCTGGAAACCAATTCGTATCATTTTAAGGATTTTTCAAATGTTTTAAAACAATTGGCAGAAAAAGGTTTGATTGTCGTTCTCGGTTCATCAGCTGCATTAGAATCTGCTAATCAGGCAAACAATGATTTTCTAAAAATTTCAAAGGTGCTATAGATTTTATAAACAGAAAGGTGGTCAACCATCGAGAATATCATTTCAGGTGTTTTGATTATTTTGGTCCTGACCATCTTTCTAATCGGAAAATGGACTGGGTTGATTAATGTTCAAAATTGGTGGGCAATCATTTTTTGGATTCCGGCAATCTCATCGTTTGGGAATGTACTTAAAGAAATTCGGCTAAGGAAAGGTTTTAGTTTTGTGCTTGTAAGTGGAATATCCGGGATCATTTTACCGATAGTAATTTCTATTGGCTTTTTTATTGGCACAAATTGGTTCTTATACGCACCAATTTTCGTGATCATATCAGGTTTGATATTAATTCAAACCGGTTTTGTGGATTCCAGGGAACCTGTTGGGGAATTTTTTCAAAATGTAAAACCCTGGGTAATTTCAATCGGTTTGTCAGTAGCCGTTATAGGTGTGATCCTTTTATTACCCTCCTTTAATTCTGAGCTTAACTTAATCCGGATTAGTCATTGGTTTGGTCTTTCATTTATTATTTGTTCTTTTGGCGGTATATACACCCTATTCCAAAGAATTAAGGATCAAAAATCCTCTCACTTGTCTATCATCATTAATCTATTTTTCTCGATGACATTACTTTTTATGGGAATTTTTGTTTTTTTCAAACGCTCACTAGATTTCTCAGGAGGAATAATTTTTATTGGGTTATTCCTGGTTTTGGCAATTTTCCTAATCAAAAAGAAATCCACCAAAAAGAAATCGCAATAACCTTATACAAATTGCAATCTCGGTTGTAATAAAATATTATTTGTGTTATTATTTCGATATCAAACTATTTGATATTAAATTATTTAATATAGTATTAGGAGAAATAAAATTATGTCCTGGCAAATCGATCCTGCTCATTCTTTAATTCAATTTTCAGTATCTCACATGATGATTTCAAAAGTGCGTGGAACTTTCGAAAACTTTTCCGGAACTTTTGAAATCGATGAAAATAATCCTGAAAATACATCCATTTTTGTCGAAATTGATTCAGAAAGTATTAATACACGCCAAACACAAAGAGATAACCATCTTCGTTCGGCTGATTTTTTCAATGTGACCGAATATCCAAAATTGGTATTTACGAGCACCTCAGTAGATTTCGCTGGCAAATCTGATATTGTTCTCAATGGCGACCTCACGATAAAAGAAATTACCAGACCTGTTAGTCTTCAGGTTGTTTATAATGGACTTTCAAAAAGCCCCTGGGGAGCAGAAAGTGCTGGTTTTAGCGCAGAAACAAAAATAAACCGAAAAGATTGGGAGTTAACCTGGAATCAGGGTTTGGAAACCGGAGGTGTTTTAGTCGGTGACGAGTTAACAATATCCATTGAATTGGAACTTATTAAACAAGCCTGATATATGCTTGAATTCATTCAAAACAGCCATTAACGTATGGCTGTTTTTTTTCGTATGCAACTTGTCAGAGTAAAACTCGTATATCATTTTGAATGAATACTTTACAAGGAGTTTGATATGAAAAATGAAAACATCATTCAATCCTATTTCGGCGTGCTTTTGAAATCAAGAACCTATTTAAATTTCTTATATTTGTTGCTTGCATTTCCTTTAGGATTGACCTATTTTATTGTCCTGGTTACCGGATTATCGCTTGGTTTATCCCTCATCATCATTTGGGTGGGATTGTTAATCCTGGCTGTGCTTTTTCCTCTCATTTGGTTCCTGATCGCATTTGAACGAACACAATCGATCTATTTGTTAGGTGAGTCAATTTACCCAATGGAAAAACCTTCATCTGATGAAAAGGGTCTCCTACAACGCATGAAAGATTTTTTGACAAATCCTGTCACTTGGAAGGGTCTATTATTTCTGTTCCTAAAATTCCCTCTCGGTATAGGAGCATTTGTTTTAATAACAGTAGGGTTAGCCATTGGATTAAGTTTTATTTTTGCTCCAATTATTTATCCCTTTGCTACCATAAATTTTGGATTTTGGATTATTGATAGTTTTTCAGAAGCGATCGGGGTAGCCATTGTGGGTGTTCTGATAATTCCCGGAATTTTCCATACCTTCAATTTTGCTGCGACTCTTTTTGGAAAATTTTCAAAATTGATGTTGGGACAAAAGGATTACTTGCCGCAGCCAATTATCAATGTACAACCTGAAACCAGTGCGATTAATTCCTCTGAGGTTGTTTGACAAAATAAAATAAATAATAGGATTTCTTATTTTTTTACTAGGAGAATAAAATGAAGAAAAATAATTCAACGTATGCCTGGGGATTGATCCTAATTTTGTTTGGAGCGTTTTTATTGGGAAGAGAGTTATTTCC